>CAJMPF010000039.1 GCA_905215195.1 uncultured bacterium
CCGCCGTGAGCCGCTGGAAGGAGGCAGCATGTCCGATGCCGTTCGTGCCGAGAAAATCGCGTGCGAAGTAGACCATGCTGCCCGTCAACTGGCGCAGGCGGGCCGTCTGGACCTGACGCGCGAGTTTATCCAGCATGGCGATGTGACGGTGTATGCACATGTGACTTCGGTAGCGCGCGCGAGTCTGTCCTTTGCCGAGCACTTGGGCCGTGCTGGCATTTCGGTCGACCGTGCCTCGCTGCTGCGCGGAGCCTTGTTACACGATTACTTTCTCTACGATTGGCATGACCCCGATCCGAGCCATCGACTGCACGGATTTCGGCATCCATTTTTTGCCCTGGCACGTGCCGAAGAGGATTTTGAGCTGACGCCGCGCGAGCGGAATATTATCGTGCGGCATATGTTTCCGCTGGTGCTGGTGCCGCCGACGTGTCGTGAGGCATGGATTGTGTGCCTAGCGGATAAATGGTGTGCTCTGCGTGAGACGGTCGCCGGCCGCCTGCCGCGCAAGGACGAGACGGACGATAGCGCGAGTAAAGCATCGAGCGAAAAGAGGAGAGGGTAGACGGTGGGGACCGCGATTGATACTGCGTTTTGCGGCGCGACGCTTGCCGCCTGCCCACTCTCGGCACTGGTGCTCTCGTTTGCCTTTTACGGGTTTTGCGGTTGGGCATGGGAGTCGACAGTATGCGCCATGCTCAATCACGGACGATTTGCCAACAGTGGCTTTTTGCAGGGGCCGTGTTGTCCTATCTATGGTGTGGGCGGCATTGCCTGCTGGCTGCTGTTGCGCGGGATTCCGGATGCCTCGAGCCAGTTTGTCGCTGCAGCGCTCGTATGCAGCGTGATTGAGTACGGCGTGGGCGTGCTGTTGGAAAAAACAACGGGCGCTCGCTTTTGGGATTACTCGCACCTGCCGTTTAACCTGCACGGACGCATCTGTCTGTACTGGGCCTGCGCGTTTGGCTTGGGTGCGTTGTGTATTTGCCGTTTAGTGGAGCCGGCATTGCTGGGGCTGCTTGGCCATCTGCCGGTGCTGATTGTGCGACTGTCCGCCTTTATCGTCGCGGTCGCGATGATGGTCGACGCGGTGTGCTCGTTGGCGAGCTGGCGGCGTCTGTCTGATCAGCTGGAGCGCGTCCGGGCCGACCTTGCCGACCGCATCAATGAGTCGCTTGCCGATGCCTCGGACTCAATGCTCGAACGTATTCCCGATTCTACGATTGACTCGGTGGCACAGACGCACATCCGCAGCCGTGCCGTTAACGCGTGGCTGGCGGAGCTGGGCGATGCGACGCTCGATGCCCTGCGCGAGAAGGCTTTGATGCCGACGTTTATCTCGGATGGTGCTCGCGGCCTGGCGCTCGCTGCCCGCCGCGTGGCCGATGCCGCGCCGAACATGCCACGTCCGTCGCTCAGCCGTCGCCTTGCCGGCAAGCGCATGAGTCGTCCGGTGCCAAGCGTGTCGCTCAGCCGACGCGACCTGCGCTTCTTCAATGCCTTCCCGCGCTTGCGCATCAACCGCTACGAGGGCGTCATCCGAGCTACCGACCTCCGTGACCGAGCCCGCGAGCTGTTCCGCCACTAGCCGGGACGGGCACGCTCACGGCTTCCTTGCTCGCGTATTTCCCGTCCGTTTCGCGTCCGTTGCCGCGCCGTTTCCAAGATTGCGGCACCGTTTCCATTCGACAACGCTGCGTTTAACAACGCCGTATCTGGTCTACACCAGTTGTCCCTCAGCCGCATTATGGGCGCCGACAACGTTCATGCGACCAAGGGAGAGCGAATGTACGATACGGGTTCGACAACGTTTATGCTCATCTGCACCATGCTCGTGTTTTTAATGACACCGGGTCTGGCGTTTTTCTATGGCGGCCTGTCCAGGCGCAAAAATGTCATTAACACCATGCTCATGTGCTTTGGCGCTATTGGGCTGGTTGGTGTGCTATGGATTGTTGCCGGCTGGTCGCTGGCCTACGGCGGCGACGGTTCCAGCCCGTTTATTGGGGGCCTTGACCAGCTGCTGTGCATGCCGGTACTCAACCAGGTGCTTCATGCGGCCGAGGGCAATGCTGCGGACGGTGTCGTCTACCCTCAGATCATCAACATCGCCTTTCAGATGGCGTTTGCCATGATCACTGCCGCTATCGTCACGGGCAGCCTGGCCGGCCGCGTTAAGTTTGGTGCCATGGCGGCCTTCCTGGGCATTTGGCTGCTCGTGGTCTATGCGCCGCTTGCCCACATGGTTTGGGGCGGCGAGGGCTCCTTTATCGGTGACATTATCGGCGCGCTCGACTTTGCTGGCGGCGACGTGGTGCACATTTCGTCCGGTCTTACCGGCCTGATCCTTTGCTTAATGCTCGGCCGTCGTCGCGGTTTTGGCATGGTGAGCTATCGTCCGCATAACGTGCCGTTTGTGGCGTTGGGCGCCGGCCTGCTTTGGTTTGGCTGGTTTGGCTTTAACGGCGGCAGCGAGTTTAAGGCCGACGCCGTGGCGGCGCTCGCCATCCTCAACACCGTGACGGCCAGCGCAGCGGGCATGGTCTCGTGGCTTGCCGTCGAGCGCGTGCATACCGGTCGCCCCACGCTGGTGGGCGCCAGCACCGGTCTGGTTGCGGGCCTTGTGGTGGTCACGCCGGGTGCGGGCTTTGTCGAGCCGTGGGCAGCGCTGGTCATGGGTCTGATCGTATCGCCCGTCTGCTATCTGGCTATCAGCCATCTTAAGACCAAGTTTGGCTACGACGATGCACTCGATGCGTTTGGTTGCCACGGCATCGGCGGCATCTTGGGCGGTGTGCTCACGGGCCTGTTCTGCGTGCCGGAGCTCTCGTGGACTGGTAAGGGCGGCCTGTTCTACACGGGCGACGTGTCGCTGCTCATCTCGCAGATTTTGGGCATTGTGGTGACGGTTGCTATTGTGCTGGTGCTCGATTTGGTGATCGCCGCAGTGGTCAAGGCGCTGCTCCACGGCAGCCTGCGCGTGGACGAGGCCGACGAGGCGCTGGGCCTGGACGCGAGTCAACACGGCGAGAGCGCGTATCCCTCCTTCTCGGGACTTGACTAGCGGCACGGCTTTCCCAGGCACCCGACCTTGCCCCTCAAACCGTCGCTTGCGTACCGAAGTACGCGGCGCTCCTCTTTCGGGGCAATCTCGGGCACCTGGAAAACCCGTGTCATGTGAAGGACAATCAATTTCTTTTATTAAAGAGAGGAATTCATTATGAAAAAGATCACGGCTATCGTGCGCCAGGAGAAGCTTGAGGTTCTTAAAGACGCGCTGTTTGCTGCTGATGTTCGCGGTATGACTATCAACCAGGTGCAGGGCTGCGGTGCACAGCATGGCTGGAAGGAATACGTGCGCGGCAACGAGTTGCTTGTCAACACGATCCCTAAGGTGCAGTTCACGCTCATTTGCGCCGATGAGCATGTCGACGGAATTGTCGAGATTATCTGCAATGCTGCTCGCACCGGTGCCGTTGGAGACGGCAAGATATGGGTCGAGCCGGTCGAGGAAGTTATCCGCATCCGTACCGGCGAACACGGCCCTTCTGCGGTGTAGGGCAATCTTTCGCCTGACGGGCGCGCCTCTCTTGGGGCGCGCCCGTTCTCGTCTACAATATCGTGAAGACGAAGGAGAGACACGCCCATGATCAAGATGTTTGCGAGTGATTTAGACGGAACGCTGCTGAACGCCCTGCACGAGGTGGATGGGACCATCCGTCGTGCCATTCGCGAGCTGACCGAGGCTGGCCTGCATGTGGTTCCCGCGACCGGACGCTCGACGTTGCCGATCGGCGAGCATGGCTTCACAGGTCTGGCACTCGACGCCTGCTGCTCCAATGGGTCCATCGTGCGCGACAGCCATGGCGAGGTGCTCAGGACCTGGACCATCGACTCGCAGATTACCGAGGAGCTGCTCAAGGAGTTTCCGGATATCTGTTTTGACTGCTCCACGCCCGATGGCATGTTCTCGAGTGGATCGTTCGAGATGCACCAGGCAGGCTTTAAAAAAGACAGTCCTATCAAGCGCATCGTGATGCGCGGTATGCGTGCACGTGGCGGGTATCACGAGGAGCAGTATTTCGACCAGTCGATCGGTGACATCCTGCGCCACGATGTGTGCAAGATCAACTGTCGCGTGACCTCGCCCGAGCTGGAGCGCGACCTTAAGGCGTATTTGGCCGAGCGCTCGGACCGTGTGGTCAACGCGCCGTTTGATCCGGTGATGTTCGAGATCACGGACGTGGCGTGCAACAAGGGCGAGAGTGTGGCCTGGCTGGCGGGCTACTACGGCATTGCCGAGGACGAGGTCGCGGTCTACGGCGACGGCGGCAACGACATCGCCATGCTCAAGCGCTTCCGTCACAGCTACGCGACCAAAAACGCAAGCGATGCCGCTAAGGCCGCCGCTAGTGCGACCATCGGCAGCTGCATGGTCCACGCCGTCCCCAAACACATGCTTGCCACCATGCATAAGCAAAACTCCCGCACCGTCGTCGAATAATGTGACAAAGGGACAGCCCCTTTGTCACAGGTGACGCTGGTCTCTTGAAATACGAACAAACATTCGCATATCTAACTGCGCTTTGATAGAATTGATACTGTTGGCGGCAGTTCCATGTGCCGGGCAACGCCCTCCATCTGATGGGAGGTGATGCCCATGACCGATCTGATTGATTTCGTGAGACTTCTGACCGCTTTGGTCTCGTTCTTCACGGCGCTTGTCGGCCTTTCCGAGGCACTCAAGCAGCGTTCGAAGCGCAACAGAAGGGGTCGCCGCCGCTAAGGCGTTGACCCCCTAATGCAAACAACGGCGTTGCCCAGCCAGCTACAACTTGGGCTGCCGTCGACACTATTCTACCCACGAATGACATTTTGAACAATCGGCAATGCCGCTCCAAAAGCCAGGCACAACTGGCACAACCTAGGCGGTCGCTGAATGTGACAAGGGGACAGCCCCTTTGCCACACCCCAAATATTGCCTTTACGTGTTGATACACACGGTGTGCAATAATACTCGCACTGTGCAATAGCGCACAGGCTGAGTAACAAGGAGGACGCTTGTCCCAGCTCGAGAAATGCGATCGCCGGTCCCTTCGCTCGCAGCGTGCCCTTCGCCAGGCACTTGCCAGCGAGCTTGCCGAAAGCGGCGACCTTTCGCGCATTAACGTCGCGTCGCTCACCGAGCGTGCCGGTCTTACGCGCCGTACGTTCTATTCGCACTACCGCGATATTCCCGACTTTATCAACCAGATTGAGGACGGCCTGTTGGCTGAGATTCGTGAGCGCGTGGAGCTCATCACCGCAGCTCAGCTGCCCGATCTTTACCGTAACATCGACGAGCTCGAACCGGCGCCCGGCTCAGTTGAGCTGCTGCGCTATCTTGCGGCAAATCGCGATCTTATTGGTGCCCTGCTAGGCCCTGGCGGCGACCCCGCCTTTATTAAAAAGATCATCGATACCGCGCGTGAGGCCGTAGTGCCTCGTGCACAGACGGGCATTTTGGGCCTGGCGCTGGGCACGTTCTTTGACTACTACGTCACCTACGTCGTGAGCGCCGAGGTCGGCATGATTCAGCGCTGGTTTGAGCGCGGGCTCACCGAATCGCCTGAGGCCATGGCGCGCATTATGACGGTACTCGCTTTTGTGCGTCCTGGTGACCTGTATGGCCAACCCATCGATATCAACGTGCCGGAATACGGCATGAAGCTATTGAACCTGCAGCTCGAGGACACGGCCGACACCGCCGCAGCCGTCGAGTCCAACAACTAAGAGGAGAGACAATGAGCAAACTCGTCGAGGGCATTAAGGACCGTATGGTCGCTGCCGCACGCGAGGCCGCACCCGCCGTGGTGGATGCCGCGCAGAAGGCCGCGACCGCGGCTGTCGAAAAAGTCGCTGAGGCAGTTGCCGATGCCAAGAACGCGGCAGGGGAGACGTCCGTCGCTAGCGAGCCCGCCATCGCCGCTGAGCCCGTAGCCGCCGCCCACGCCCCCGAAGGCGCGATCTTCAACCCTGAGAACGCTCGTGGCAACCTGCACCTGGGCATCGACGTGGGCTCTACCACCGTTAAGCTCGCTGTGCTCAACGACGACAACCAGATTGTCTACGCCAAGTACCAGCGCCACCACACCGACGTCCGTGCCTGCGCCCGCGACCTGTTCGAGGGCGCTGCGACCGTGCTGCCGACGGCCCAGATGACCTGCGCCATTACCGGCTCGGGCGGCCTGCTGCTGTCCCAGTGGCTCGATTTGGAGTTTGTTCAGGAGGTCATCGCCAGCAAGCGTGCCGTCGAGACCCTCATCCCGGCCACCGATGTCGCCATCGAGCTGGGCGGCGAGGACGCCAAGATCATCTACTTCGACAACGGGATCGAGCAGCGCATGAACGGCACCTGCGCCGGCGGCACGGGCGCGTTCATCGACCAGATGGCCACTCTGCTGCACACCGACGCCAGCGGCCTCAACGAGCTCGCGGCCAACGCCACCACCATCTATCCCATCGCCAGCCGCTGCGGCGTTTTTGCCAAGACCGACGTCCAGCCGCTGCTCAACGAGGGTGCCCGCCCCGAGGACGTGGCCGCCTCCATCTTCCAGGCTGTCGTGACCCAGACCATCTCGGGCCTGGCGTGCGGCCGTCCCATCCGCGGCAACGTCGCCTTTCTGGGCGGCCCGCTGCAGTATCTCTCCGAGCTGCGCCACCGCTTCTACCTCACGCTCAACCTGGACGAGGAGCACCGCATTGTGCCCCAAAACGCCCACCTGTTTGTGGCGAGCGGCGCCGCCATGGCGCACGAGTCCAATAAACTCAGCACGTTCCCGCAGCTCATCGAGGCCATCGACAGCTTGGGTGATACGCAGGGTGCCGAGGTCGAGCGCCTGGATCCGCTCTTTGCCACCGACGAGGACTTTGCCGAGTTCAAGACCCGCCACGACCAGGAAGTCGTTCCCAAGGGCAAGCTCGACGGCTACACCGGTCGCGTGTTCATCGGCATCGACGCCGGCTCCACCACCATGAAGGCCGCGCTCGTGGGCGAGGACGGTCAGCTGCTGCACACCTGGTACGGCAACAACAATGGCGACATCCTGGGCACGGCCAAGGTCATCATGGCCGATTTCTACAACCACATCCCCGCCGGCTGCACTATCGGCCACGTGACTACCACGGGCTACGGCGAGGCGCTGCTCATCGAGGCCCTCAAAGCCGATTCCGGCGAGATCGAGACCGTTGCGCACCTGCGCGGCGCCAAGGCATTCCTGCCCGGCGTCGAGTTTATTCTGGACATTGGCGGCCAGGACATGAAGTGCCTGCGCGTCAAGGACGGCGTTATCGAGCACATCATGCTCAACGAGGCCTGCTCGTCGGGTTGCGGTAGCTTTATCGAGAGCTTCGCCGTCTCTATGAACATGGACGTGCGCGCGTTCGCCGATGCCGCCATCCATGCCAAGGCCCCCGTCGACCTGGGCAGCCGCTGCACGGTCTTTATGAACTCGCGCGTCAAGCAGGCGCAAAAGGAAGGCGCCACGGTGGGCGACATCGCGGCCGGCCTGTCCTATTCCGTCATCAAGAACGCCCTGTTCAAGGTCATTAAGCTGCGCGACCCCAAGGAGATCGGCAGCCAGGTGATCGTCCAGGGCGGCACCTTTATGTCCGATGCCACGCTGCGCGCATTTGAGCAGCTCACCGGCGTTCATGCCGTGCGTCCCGACATCGCCGGCTGCATGGGCGCCTACGGTGCGGCCCTGCTCGCCCGCGATCGCGCCGGCGCCGACGGCACCTCGACCATTCTTTCTGCCGAGGACATCGCGCACCTTACCGTGACGCAAAAGCATGTCCGCTGCGGCCGTTGCTCTAACAACTGCCAGCTCACCGTCAACGACTTTGGCGGCGGCAGGCGCTTCATTACCGGCAACCGCTGCGAGAAGGGCGCCGGCCACAAAAAGCAGAAGACTGAGGCCCCCAACCTTTTCAAAAAGAAAAACGAGCTGCTCTTTAACCGCGAGATCCTGAGTCCCGACGAGGCCCCGCGCGGCACCGTGGGTATCCCGCGCGCACTCAACATGTACGAGAACTACCCCTTCTGGCACGCGTTCTTTACGCGCCTGGGCTTTAGCGTGCAGCTGTCCGACCAGTCGAGCAAGAAGACCTACCAGGCGGGCATCGAGTCCATGCCGTCCGAGAGCGTGTGCTACCCGGCAAAGATGAGCCACGGCCATGTGATGAACCTCATCGACCGCGATGTCGACTTCATCTGGATGCCGTGCGTGCGCTGGGAGCGCAAGGAGGATCCGACGGCTGGCAACTGTTACAACTGCCCCATCGTCATGAGCTACCCCACGGCGCTGGCGCTCAACATCGACGAGATCCGCGAGCAGAACATCGAGTTCCTGTATCCGTTTGTGCCGTATCACGATAAGACCGAGCTTAAGCGCCGTCTGTACCAGGTGCTCGCCGTCGACCGTGTGGCCGATGCTGAGGCCGGTCGCGGTCGCGTGCGTGGACCCAAGATCACGCGCTCCGAGGTCGATGCCGCCGTCAACGCTGCTTTTGAGGCCGATGCGCGTTTCCACGAGGATATCCAGACCATGGGCGAGGAGGCTCTTAAGTGGGTCGAGGACCATGGCGGTCACGGCATCGTGCTCGCCGGTCGTCCCTACCATAACGACCCCGAGATCAACCACGCCCTGCCCGAACTTATCTCGAGCTTTGGCTTTGCGGTCTTTACCGAGGATTCGCTTGCGCATCTGGTAAAGCCCGAGCGTCCGATTCGCGTCGTCGACCAGTGGATGTACCACAGCCGCCTGTACGCCGTCGCCCGTTTTGTGACGATGCGCAACGACCTGGACCTGATCCAGCTCAATTCCTTCGGCTGCGGCCTGGACGCTCTGACCACCGATCAGGTGCAGGAGATTCTGGAGGCCAGCGGCAAGATCTACACCGTGCTCAAGATCGACGAGGTATCCAACCTGGGTGCCGCGCGCATCCGCATCCGCTCGCTCATGGCAGCGCTCAAGGACCAGGAGGCCGAGCGCCTGGCAGAGGCCACGGCCGCGGGCGAGGCCTACGAGCAGGGCGATGCTGCGCCGGTGGCTCCCTCCACGGACGCTCCCGCGTTCGCGAGCCGCAAGTACACGTTCGAGGCGCAGCGTGAGAGCGCCTCGACCGCGTGGCCCAAGGTGCCCTTTACCGAGCAGATGCGCGAGGAGGGCTACACCATCCTGTGCCCGCAGATGGCGCCGATCCACTTTGACCTGGTCAAAGAGGTGTTCCGTGGTGCTGGCTACAACTTGGAGCTGCTGCCCTCGACTGACCACGACGCCGTCGAGGCCGGCCTGCGCTATGTGAATAACGACATTTGCTACCCGTCGATCCTGGTGACGGGCCAGATTATGGAGGCCATCGAGAGCGGTCGGTACGACCTGTCCAAGACCGCCGTGGTTATCAGCCAGACCGGCGGCGCCTGCCGTGCCACCAACTACATCGCACTCATCCGCAAGGCACTGCGCGAGAGCGGTCACCCCGAGATTCCGGTAATCTCGCTTTCGGCCGTGGCGCTCGGCGAGGACAACCCCGGCTTTAAGATTACGCCGGCGCTACTTAAGCAGGCAGTCTACGCGGTGCTCTTTGGTGACGTGATGATGCAGATGCTCTACCGCTGCCGCCCGTACGAGGCAACGCCCGGTGCCGCCAACGCGCTCTACGAGGAGTACATGGCGCGCGCCCGCAAGCTGGCACCTAAGTTCAACAGGCACAACTACACCAAGCTTGCGCGTGAGGCCATCCGCGCGTTCGACACCATGCCGCTCGTGGGCGAGGGCACCAAGCCACGCGTGGGCGTGGTCGGCGAGATTCTGGTCAAGTTCCATCCCACGGCCAACAACCACGTGGTCGATGTCATTGAGCGCGAGGGCTGCGAGGCCGTGGTGCCGGGCCTGCTCGACTTCTTCCTGTACTCCATGAGCAACGCCGAGCTGCAGAAGGACGAGCTGGGTAGCGCTGCTACAACGCGCGCGGGCATGCAGGCGCTCATCAAGCTCGTGGACTGGATGCGCACGCCGGTGGAGGAGATGCTCGAAAAGTCCCGCCGCTTTGAGGCGCCCGAGCGCATCGGCACCATGGCGGACAAGGCCCGCACGGTGCTCTCGGTGTGCAACAACATGGGCGAAGGCTGGTTGCTCACGGCTGAGATGCTCGACCTGATCGACCACGGCGCGCCCAACATCATCTGCACGCAGCCCTTTGCGTGCCTGCCCAACCACGTGGTGGGCAAGGCCGTGATCAAGGAGCTGCGCCGTCAGCACCCCGAGAGCAACATCGTCGCGGTGGACTACGACCCCGGCGCGTCCGAGGTCAACCAGCTCAACCGCATCAAGCTCATGATCGCGGTGGCGAAGAGCAACCTGGCCGACAAGGAGGC
>CAJMPF010000040.1 GCA_905215195.1 uncultured bacterium
TAAACCTGCCAAAACAAACCTGTCCCTATTTGGCAGGTGCGCTGCGGGAAATCCCGCTACAGCCCCAGGCTCTGCTTGGTGGCGGCGCAGGTGAGCTCGCCGTGCTTAACGCCGCGCAGGCCCAGCAGGCGGTCGGCTAGTTCGTAGACGCGCTCGCCGCGACCCTTGAGCGCCAGAATCTCCAAACAGTTGTGGTGATCCAGATGCACGTGCATGGTCGATACGATCTCGTCGGTGTAGTCGTGCTGCACTTCGTCCAGGCGGCGCGTCAGATCGCCGGTGTGATGGTCGTAGATCATGGTGAGCGACCCGATAACGTGCTCATCGGGCGTGCGCATCTGCTCTTTGGCGATCGAGGCGCGAATCAAATCGCGCACGGCCTCGGAGCGGTTGGCCACGTCGCCGCGGCGCGCGATCTGCTCGTCAAAACGGCGCAGCAGGTCGTCGGGTGCGGTAACCGAAAAACGGACCAGCTCGGAGCCGGAGCCACTACAGTGGCAGCCCGCGTCACCGTCCGCCCCGTGCGGATGCTCGTGCTCGTACCCGCAGCAGTGCTCGTGTTCGGCCACCTTACACCAGCTTCACGGAGCCGACGGAGTTGTGGTCGGCCTCGATGGCTTCCTCGTAGCCCTCGAGCGCGTCATGCGCCTCGTGGAGCGCGGCCATGGCGGCCTCGAGCTTGGCGCCGATGCGCTCCATGTCAAAATTCTCGGTCGCATGCAGCAGCTGATGGCTCCACTCGTGAGCGAGCTCGATGGTGTCGTCGACCTGCTTGACGCTCATGGCAAGCTGGCTCATGTTCATTCCGACGTCATGCATGGAAAATCTCCTTTTGTATGGGGCAGTTCAGTGGTTCAGATTTTACTACGCCCGCTCTGTGCGCAGCTGCATAAGAAAACGGGTGCGAGTCTGTGCGACCCGCACCCGTTCACTGGGGGCTGTTTGTGACTACCATACTATCCGTGGTTGCACTCGGTGCATCCAGAAGTCCGGCGAGCGGTGCAAAAGCGCTCATGGACGGCAGGCAGACGGCAACATGTAACAAGCGTATTACAGATGCTTCTCCAGCAGCGCCTGCAGCCTCGCCTTGGGCAGAGCGCCAACCGAGCGGTCAATCTCCTCGCCGTTCTTAAACACAATCAGCGTGGGGATGCTCATGACGCCATACTTCATGGCCAGGTCTTGGTTGTCGTCAACGTTGCATTTGGCAACGGCAAGCTTGCCCGCCAGCTCATCGGCAACCTCGTCAACGATGGGCGAGAGGGATCGACAGGGCCCGCACCACGGTGCCCAAAAATCGACCAGCACGGGCAGACTGTCGTTAACGATGGAATCGAAGTTCTCGGGGGTAATCTGATTAATGTCAGCCATGGTGACCTCCATAATGCGACGCGGCTTGGCCGCGTAAAACTCAGTACGACCGTGCTTATACCCAGCCGCCCGCAAAGCAACCACTCGCGGGCGGCTCTTTTATATAATGGTGGCCACGCAAACGATTGGAGAGCGCATGTCCACGTCACAAAGCCAGAAAAAAGAAGCCATCGCCCAGGCGACCGAGCAGGAGCTCGCATCGCTCGCGGGTCGCGGCGTGCGTATCGCGGGCAACGCGTGCTCGCCGATTGTGCTGGTCAAAGGCGATTTGGACGAGGCCGAGCGTTCGGGTGGCGAGCTTGCTGCCGGCCCGGATGGCGCGGCGTTGCGCAAGGCGCTTGGGGCCATCGGCTACGCGCCCGAGGATTTTTGCGTACTGGCAAGCGTCGCCGGCGTGGGTGACGGAGCGGTCACAGTGGGCGAGACTCTGCCGTGCGAGCTGTTCCGCGAGGCGCTCGAGGCCTTGGACCCCGAGGCGGTCCTGCTGCTGGACGATCGCGCGGCCGATACCATGCGCGAGACCTATGCCGACATGCTTGTGGCAATCGACGACTTCGATACCGCTATGCTCAAGCCCGGCTTGGTCGCCCATGTGCAGGGCCGCCGCGTGCTCGCGCTCGACGGCTTTGAGGCGGCACTCACTGACAAAGCCGCCAAGCAGCGCATGTGGGCATACATCAAGCAGCTGACCCCGGCAGCCGCTCCGCTGTAGCGAGGCTGGCGCCGGCGAGCGATTGTCTGGCGGGCAAGGCACGCCTCGAGATCGGCGCCGCACTTCTACATCACAGCGCGCAGCTCAAACCGATCGCCGTTAATGCGGAACTGACAGTTGCCGTTCATGCGCTCCACGGCAAGTTTGATGCTCCTGGTGCCAAAGCCGTGGCCCGCATGCCGGGTCACGGGCATGCCATCGACCATGCGCGGCGCGCGGTCAAACGTGTTGGAAACTAACAGCAGCAGCTGGCCGTCCTCTAATCGCAGGTCAAAGTCGACGAATCGCTTTCCTTGGGGTGCGGCGCTTGCGGCGGTGATAGCGTTTTCCAAGGCATTTGAGAGCACGCTAAACAGGTCGGCGTCACCTACGTGGATGGTTTCGGGTACGGCGGCGCGCAGGTTGGCGGTAATGCCGTTTCTATTGATATCCGAGTTAAATGACGAAAGCGCGATGTTTACGGTCTCGTTGGCGCAGAAGCGGCGTACGGCGGTGCGGTCGCCGGCTTCGCAGAGTTCGTCGATGCGATCGAGCGCCTCGTCGGTGTGACCCTCCTCAATTAAAGCGGCCAGGCCGCGTAGGAAGTGGCGCATGTCGTGGCGCAGAATCGACAGCTCGCGCCCAGATTGACGCCAAGCCTCGAGCTCTTTGATGGCGGCGCTGTCGCGGGTTTCGAGCATCCAGCGCTCTCGCTCGGCGGTTTCCTTTTCTTCGTATTCGCGCAGGTAAACGGCAAGAAACATAAGATAGAAGGCACAGAGCGCAAATGCCAAAAACTCAACCGTCACCACCGAGCCCGAGTGGAACAGCGTGGTGTAGACGTTGGTGGCATAGTCAAAGACGTAATAGACGAGCGGCAGGATTAAAAGGATGCCCAGCTCGGTGGTGCTTTTAATCGCCAAGCGTGGACCGATGTCGCCGGCCCAATGCAACAGGACGGCAAAGACGGCGAGTGTGGTCGCGATGCGCGCCAGATAGTACGCGATCTGAGAATCGGTTGCGGCAAATGCGGCGATGCCCATCCAATTGCTGAACTGGCAGCTCAGATAGGCACTCGTAATGCCGAGCACGGCAAGCAGCGGGCTCAGGCGGTAGCGCGCGCACAAATAGATGACGAGCGGCAGATGCACGACGAGCGGATATACCTGGCGGGCGAAAAGCTCGCCGCCGACGGCATTGGCGATCGAAAAGGCAGCGCCGGTTGCGACTCCGACCCCCACCAACTCGAGTGCATGGCGTCGATTGATTTCGATACCGCACAGCGCCGCCGAGGCAAAGACGCCAAAGAGCAACGTCGTGGCGTGGTGGATTGCCCAAAGGATCATTTCGACCGAGGAGACCATCAGTGTCTCCCACCCTCAAAGCGCGCCGCAAAGTAGGCGTCTTGGAATCCCTGCTTGCAGCTGCGCGAAAGCGGGATGCACGCGCCCGAGCGCATGACGATGTCCGTGCGGTCAAAGTGATCGATATTGCGCAGGTTGACCTGGTAGCTGCGGTGGCATTTAAAGAAAGTGGCATTTTGCACCAAACGGTCCTCGACGCTGCGGAATGACTCGAGTGCCTCGATATCGCGTCCGTCGCGCAGGTGGAAGACCACGTGCTTGTTGCGCGCTTCGGCATATTCGATGTTGGACAGGCGCAGGGCGTGGTAGCCAAAGGAAGTTTTGATCACGAGCTCGTCGGTTGCCGCCGGGCGCATGCTCGAAAGCTCGTCGAGTAACTGCGCCAGGCGTTCGTAAGTCACGGGCTTGAGCAGGTAGTCGAAGGCGCGGACCTCGTAGGATTCCAGCGCGAACTTGGGCGACGAGGTGAGGAACACCAGGCGCACGGCGGTGTCGGCCTGGCGCAGTTCGCGTGCGGTGTCCATGCCGTTGACGAGCGGCATGATCATATCGAGCAAGATGATGTCGGCGCGCGATGCGGCATGGCGGGCCAGCAGGTCCTCGCCGCGCGTGACGAGCGCAACATCGACCGCCGTGCCCGTCTCGGTCGACCAACGGTCGATCACCCGGTGCAGTCTATCTAGAAAAGCGACATCATCGTCGCAGGCAATAATCTTGAGCATTCGGCCCCCTTAAGTAGTTCGATTTTGCCACATCGGGCACGCGCCGCTTGCGGGGGTGCGGACCGTTTGCGCCCCACGGCGTGCAGCTCGCGCCAAGCGGTGTTGCGGTGGCGAAAGATGCCTCCTGCGCTATCGAAAGCCCGGCTATCCTCAGCTTGCCAGTTCGAAAATGGACTTGCCGCATGATTGAATCTTTATTTCAACTTTACACCTAGGTTTACAGCTGTCTTGTCAGCTGTAAACCTAGGTGTCATACTAAAGCCCCAAGATTCGCCAAAAGAGAGGGGCCTTGATGGCACAGAGCGCGAACATGGATGCGTCGGAGCTTGCACGCGATATCGCGGCCGGCCTGGCATCGGCAACGACGGCAACGGAGCGTGCGGCACTGGTGCCCGCAGAGCTCGTCGAGGCCATTCATCAACTAAAAACCCAACGTGACGCGGTGATCCTGGCGCACTATTACGTGGCGCCCGAGGTTCAAGCCGTTGCCGATTACGTCGGCGATAGCTTCTACCTGGCAAAGCTCGCCAAAAGCCTGCCGCAGCAGACCATCGTGTTGTGCGGCGTGGAGTTTATGGGCGAGAGCGCCAAGCTGCTCAATCCCACTAAGACCGTGCTGCTGCCCGAGCCGGGCGCGGACTGTCCCATGGCGCACATGGTCAAGCGCGAGACGGTCGACGCGGCGCGCGCCGAGTACGGCGACGACCTAGCTGTCGTCTGCTACGTCAACTCGACGGTCGAGATCAAGAGCTGGAGCGACGTGTGCGTTACCAGTTCCAACGCCGTCAAGATCGTGTCCGAGCTGCCGCAGCAGCATATTCTGTTCATTCCCGACCAAAACCTGGGACGCTTCGTAGCCGAGCAGGTGCCGCAAAAGCACGTCATCCTCAACAACGGCTACTGCCCGCGCCATCACATCATCACCGTCGAGCAGATCGTCGACGCGACGGAGGCCCACCCCGACGCGCTCGTGCTGGCGCACCCCGAGTGCAAGGCCGACGTCCTGGCCGAGGCCGACTACATCGGCTCCACCGCCGGCATCATCAAGTATGCCGAGGAGTCCGACGCGAGCGAGTTCATTATCGTGACGGTCCGCGGCGTGCTCTACGAGCTCGAGCGCCGCTGCCAGGGCACCGGCAAGAAGTTCTACTTCCCCGTGGTGCAGCCCACCTGCGTCAACATGGATCTCATCACGCTCGAAAAGCTCGTGCGCTGCCTGGAGACGGGCGAGGGCGAGGTGCAGATCGGCGTCTCGGACGAGGCAGCAGACCAGGCCAAGCTCACGCTCGACCGTATGCTCGAGTACGCAGCACGCTAGAACAATGTTGCATGAGGGACGGTCCCTTATGTCACATTCAAGGGAGAGGATTCCTGTGGAAACCAAGCAATACCCCGATATGGAGTGCGACGTCGTCATTGCCGGCTGCGGCGTGGCGGGTCTGTACGCGGCCCTCAATCTGCCGACGAGCACGCGCGTGATCATGCTCTCCAAGGGCGCGGTCGATGAGTGCGATTCGATGCTCGCGCAGGGCGGCATCTGCGTGCTGCCCGAGGGCTCGGACTACGATGCCTTTTTTGAGGACACCATGCACGCCGGTCACTACGAGAACCGCCGCGAGAGCGTCGACATCATGATCCGCTCGAGCCGTTCGGTCATCAACGACCTGCTAGCGATGGGCGTGGATTTTGAGCGCAAGGCCGATGGCAGCCTCGACTTTACCCGCGAGGGCGCGCACAGCCGTCCGCGCATTGCCTTCCATGCCGATATCACCGGCAAGGAGATTACGACCAAGCTGCTTCAGGCTGTCCGCAAGCTGGACAACGTGCAGATTTTTGAGCACGTGGCCATGACCGACATCCTAACGGGCGAGCGTGACGGCGCCACGGTGTGCATCGGCGTCGTCGCCGTTTCCGTGGACGAGAACAGCTCGGTTCGTCCTGCCGACGAGCTGGCAAATGCCGCCGAGGGCGTGCATGCCGGCGAGCCGTTTAAGATCCATGCCCGCCACACGCTGTGGGCGACGGGCGGCATCGGCGGCGTATACGACCATTCGACCAACTACCCGCAGCTCACGGGCGATGCCTGCTACATTGCTCAGGAGCATGGCATTAAGATGGAGCACCTGGACTACGTGCAGATCCACCCCACGGGACTGTTCTCACCGCAGCCGGGCCGCACCTTCCTGATCAGCGAGAGCTGCCGCGGCGAGGGCGCGATTCTGCTCAACGCCGCCGGCGAGCGCTTTACCGACGAGCTTCAGCCGCGCGATGTGGTCGCCGCCGCCATTCGCGAGCAGATGAAGCAGGACGGTACCGAGCACGAGTGGCTGAGCTTCGCCCCCGTCGAACGCGATGTGGTGACCGGGCATTTTGCCAACATTCGCGCGCGCTGCCTTGAGGACGGTCGCGACATCCTGGACGAGCCCATCCCCGTCACGCCCACGCAGCACTACTTTATGGGCGGCGTGTGGGTCGACAAGGACGGCCGCACCTCGATGCCCGAGCTCTACGCCGCCGGCGAGACGGCCTGCAACGGCGTTCACGGCAAGAATCGCCTGGCTTCAAACAGCCTGCTCGAGGCGCTGGTCTGGGGTCGTCGCGCCGCGTGGTATATGCGTACCGGCGAGTCACTGGCCGTGGAGCAGGCAGGCGATCCCGCGCTCGATGGCCGTCATCGTGCCCTGAGCGCCGACACCCTGGCAATCGATGATTTGGCCCGTGCCGCCGGCACGCAGGCCGTGGAGGAGTAGACCATGAATCCCATTACCATGAAGCTCGTCGTCGATGATCTGATTTTGCAGGCCCTGCGCGAGGACATCACGTTTGAGGACGTGAGCACGGCGAGCGTGTGCCCCACGGCGCGTCCCGCCACGGTGGAGCTTATCGCCAAAGCCGATGGCATCATCGCCGGCCTGGATGTGTTCGCTCGCACCTTTGAGCTGCTGGATTCGCAGAGCTCGGTGCTGCTCGACGTTGCCGATGGCGACGAGGTGCATGCCGGCGACCATGTGGGTCAGGTGCGCGGCGATGCGCGCGTGCTGCTTTCGGGTGAGCGCGTGGCGCTCAACTACCTGCAGCGCATGAGCGGTATCGCTACCTATACGCACCAGATGGCTGCGGCGCTCGAGGGCACCAAGACCGTGCTCGTCGACACGCGCAAGACCACGCCGGGCATGCGCGTGTTTGAGAAGGCGGCGGTCGAGATCGGCGGCGGCATCCGCTCGATGCAGGACGTCGAGACGGTGCTCGCGCTCGGCGTTTCGCGCGTCATCATCGGCTCGGCGGCGACCACCGCTACAACCTGTCGACGGCCGTCATGCTCAAGGACAACCACATCGATGCCGCCGGTGGCGTGGCGCGCGCGATCGAGATGGCGCGCGCCCATGCGTCGTTTACCACGACGGTCGAGATCGAGTGCGAGAACCTGGACATGGTGCGCGAGGCCGTGGAGGCCGGTGCCGATATCATCATGTTCGACAACATGACCCATGACGACATGGCCGCCGCCATAGAGCTTATCGCCGGTCGTGCCAAGACCGAGTGCTCGGGCAACGTGGACGCTGGCAATATCCGCGCGCTCGCCGACCTGGGCGTTGACTTTATTAGCTCGGGGGCGCTGACGCACTCTGCGCCGATTCTCGACCTCTCGCTCAAGCACCTGCGTCTGCTGGACGGTAAATAATGGACGCCCGCGAGCGTCGCCGTGCCATCATGGGCGTGCTCGAGCGAGCCAAAGACCCCGTCTCTGGTAGTGCACTTGCTCGCGAGGTGGGTGTGAGCCGCCAGATTGTCGTGCAAGACATCGCCCTGCTGCGTGCCGATGGACACGATATCGTGGCGACCAATCGCGGCTACGTGCTGCAGGAGGCCCCCAGCAGCCCCGCCGTGCCCACGCGTCTTGTTAAGGTGCGCCACAGCGTGGAGCAGGCGGGCGACGAGCTTACGAGTATCGTCGACGCGGGTGGCGCCGTGCTCAACGTGATCGTCAACCATCGTGTGTACGGCAAGATCACGGCCGACCTGGACATCCGCAACCGCCGCGATGTCGAGCGCTATCTGCGCGATATCGAGAGCGGCAAGAGCTTTCCGCTGCTAACGGTGACGAGCGGCTATCACTTCCATCGCATTGCGGCGGAGGACGAACAGACCCTCGACGAGATCGAGGCCATGCTCAAGGAGAAGGGCTACCTTGCCGATTTAATGCCCTACGAGGATGATCTCTCGTAGCCGACGCTGCATCTATAAGTTGCGGTGAAATAGTTCCTAAAATCGGCATCTAAGCCATAAAACAGGAACTATTCCACCGCAACTGCCAAGGGTCCCGCTCCAAATTAGCTGCCCACATATGCAAAAGGAGGCCTCCGCGGCGATGCGGAAGCCTCCTTTTTTGTGCACGGTGTACTTGTGAGTGTGCAAGTGGGGGAGTTGTTACTCCTCGACGATCTCGGTGATCGCGCCGGCGGGGCAAGCGTCCTGGCAAGCGCCACAGGCGACGCAGGAGTCCTCGTCAGCGACGGTAGCGACGTCCTGGAGCTCCAGAACGCCAGCGGGGCAGGAGTCGACGCAAACGCCACAAGCGATGCACTCGTCGGCATCAATTACGGGATGAGCCATGGTAGTTTCCTCTCTGTTGACCGACGCTACAGGCGATGCGCGCCGGTTTGATTCGGGCAAAAACATACCACGGGAGCGACCGTTTGCAATACCCTCTGGCCGGCATCTTCATACCGTTCGCCGAGTATGCCAAGGTTTACTAAAAAACGCGCAGGTGGGGCCGTTGAGCTGCATAAATGTTAGCTAAAGGTGACTTGAAATATAGGGCGATTGAGCGTGCTTGCGGAAACCGCATCCCATTATTTTGTCGAAAAACGGGTTGCAGTTTCCGGTTAGGCCCGCTAGCGGAAAATGCGAGCCGGTATCAGCTCTCAAAACGGGATACGGTTTCCGGTTGAGCCTTCAGACGGAAACTGCGACCCGGAATCCACGCTCAAACCGGGATGAGCTTTCCGCAAGACGGCCCCCAGGCACCCCCGGACGCAAACCTCAGCCATCTCTACATAGATCTCGATAGATTTGCCGAGAACTCAAACAGTGCGTCTACCTGCGCATTTAAGAACCTAAACTCTCAGCAATAAGAAATCTTATATGAATTGACTTAGATTTTGTATATTCCGGCCCATAAGGGGATACACTACATCCTGAAAGACAAGCCGAAACACCGCGCGACAGATCGTCGAGGCGGCGCGAACGCAAAAGAGAGAGGGAATTTCTAATGAGTAAGATTCTTGGTATCGACCTTGGTACTACTAACTCCGCTATGGCCGTCCTCGAGGGCGGTTCTCCGACCATTATCGTGAACGCCGAGGGCGACCGCACCACCCCGTCCGTCGTGGGCTTCCGTGCCGACGGCGACCGCGTCGTGGGTAAGGCCGCTAAGAACCAGGCTGTCACCAACCCCAAGAACACCGTGTTCTCCATCAAGCGCTTCATGGGCCGCAAGTACTCCGAGTGCACCTCCGAGATCAAGACCGTGCCGTATGAGGTCAAGGAGGGCCAGGGTGGCCGTGCCGTCGTCGACATCGAGGGCAAGGATTACACCGCCGAGCAGGTGAGCGCCATGACGCTCGCGAAGATGAAGGCCGACGCCGAGAAGTATCTGGGCGAGACCGTCACCGACGCCGTCATCACCGTCCCGGCCTACTTCAACGACGCCCAGCGTCAGGCCACCAAGGACGCCGGCAAGATCGCCGGCCTCAACGTCAAGCGTATCGTCAACGAGCCGACCGCTGCTGCTCTTGCCTATGGCCTGGACAAGCAGGGCACCGACCAGCGCATCCTGGTCTTCGACCTGGGCGGCGGCACCTTCGACGTCTCCATCCTCGACCTCGCCGACGGCGTGTTTGAGGTTCTGTCCACCTCGGGCGATAACCACCTGGGCGGCGACGACTGGGATCAGCGCGTCATCGACTGGATGGCCGATAAGTTCCAGCAGGAGAACGGTGTCGACCTGCGTCAGGACCCCATG
>CAJMPF010000041.1 GCA_905215195.1 uncultured bacterium
CGCATCGGGCACGCGCACAAACTCAACGAGAAAGCGGACGATGCCGTAGCCCATCACAAAGACGCCCATAAACGTGCCTTGGGGCAGTAGCGGCTTTTTGCGGCTGAGCACCTGCAGAATGCAAAAGAGCACAATACCCTCGAGGAATGCCTCGTAGAGCTGGGAGGGATGGCGCGGCATATCGCCCGCGGTGCCGCCAAAGATCACGCCCCAGGGCAGATCGGTCGGCTTGCCCCACAGCTCGCCGTTGACAAAGTTGGCGCAGCGTCCCAGACATAAGGCCAGCGGAGCACCGATAACGGCAAGGTCGGCGATGGTCCAGGCGTCGAGCTTGTACATGCGGCACACGAGCACGCCGCCGATGATGCCGCCCACCAGGCCGCCATGGAAGCTCATGCCGCCTTCATTGGTAGCAAAGATCTCGAGCGGATGCGCCCAGTAGTAGCCGTCGCCGTAAAAGATGACGTAGAACAGGCGGGCGCCAATGATAAGGCCAAAGACCACGCCGACCACGACACTCGTAAGGTCGTCAATCGTGATGTTAAAGCCCCAGCGACGCTGCGTGCGGTACATGACGACCGCCGTGAGCAGAGCTCCGACCACATAGGCCAAGCCGTACCAGTAGATGGTGATGGGCCCCGCCGAGATGGCGACGGGATCAAGCATATGGTAGAGGTCGTTGAGCATATCGACCCCCTGCTCCCTACATACAAATGCGGTCGCGGGCCTTGTGCTCGCAGCCGCATATCTGGGCGTAACGTCTATGCGGAGCGTACCGTCCGCAGCTTTCGCATCTTAGAACGGCGCGTACTCGTCGTACAGGTCCTCGGCCTCGCCGGAAGCATTGACCTGCTCGACGCGGGTAACGCCGGGCACGTGCTCCTTCAGGATGCGCTCGATACCCATGGAAAGGGTCAGCGAGCTCATGGGACAGCCGGCGCAAGCGCCCTGCAGTTCCAGCTTGACGACACCCTCGTCGTCGACGCCCACATACTCCATATCGCCGCCGTCGGCCTGCAGGTTGGGGCGGATCTCTTCAAGAACCTTCTTAAGCAGCTCTTCGTTAACAGCCACAGGGGCTCCTTTCTCACAATAACGCGGGCGCGCCCGCGGACAGAAGCTATGTTACTACAGCCATGTACCCGCTCACGAGCCGTCCATGCGCGCAGACGCGACTTTCACGAGTAGTCAATTTGGGACGGGGCTCTTTGAGCTGCGTTCGTCCTCAGATAGCGACAACGCATATTACTGCCGAGCCTGTCCCCCGGTACCAATCTGAACATCGACGATGACCTGGCGGTAGCTGATGCCGCAGGAGTCGAGAATGCGGCGGCTGATACGGCCGTCATCGGTGTCGGCATACTTATTGTCCAGGTAGACGACCTCGCCCACGCCCACCTGTGCCAGGATCTTGGCACAGTCGTGGCACGGGAACAATGTGACGTAGACCGTGGAACCCTCAAGGTCTTTGAGCGAGCCGCGGTAGTTGAGCACGGCGTTTGCCTCGGCATGCACCACATAGTTGTGCTTGTCCTGCAACGGGTCATCGCTCGTTCCCCACGGGAAAAAGTCGTCGTTGAGCGCCGAGGGCGTACCGTTGTAGCCCACCGAAAGGATGCGGTGGTTGGTGTTGGCGATGCACGCGCCCACCTGCGTGTTGGGGTCCTTGCTGCGGCGCTGCGCGGCGATGGCCACGCTCATAAAGAACTCATCCCAGCTAATAACGTCGCGGCGCTTGCCCGACGCGGTTTGATGAAGATCGTCCGACATGGCAGACACCTCCGAAATCGCAATAGTTTGACCCATTGTAGCAGGTGGAAGGTGGAGGCGTTTTTGTCTCACCGCCCCCATCGCTACGCGCGGCGAGGCTTTTGGTTGATGTGGTAGAGCTCGGAGAGGCCCCGCAGCGTCAGCGCATCGTCGACCGTCAGACTGTGACCGACCAGCGACGCGAGTGCCTCGGCATCGTCGCCGGTAATGACGATGGGCACATCGCCCTCCCCCGCGGCTTTGGTCGCACGCATCTCGGCGAGCACCATGTCGAGCATGCCGTCGATGCGGGCTACCTCGCCCAGAACCACACCCGAGCGCATGGCCTCACGCGTGTTGCGGCCGATGACGTGTGTCGGCGCCGAGGGCTCAACCTGAGGCAGGCGCGCTGCTGCCGCCGAAAGCGAACGGGCGCCGAGGGCCAGGCCTGGCGCGATAACGCCGCCGACAAAGGTACCGTGCGCGTCGATGACCTCGATATTGGTCGTCGTGCCCAGGTCGATCACAATGCACGGCGAGCCGTAGACGGCGCGGGCCGCCACGGCATCGGTCGGGGCCGATCTCGGCCGGGTCATCGTAGTGTACGGGCATGCCGGTCTTAAGTCCCGGCCCCACCGTGAGCACGCGCCGCGTGCAGGTACGGGAAAGCGCCGCCTTCCACGGGCGCTCGAGCGCCGGGACCACGCAGCTCAGCACAGCCGCGGCGGGTACGAGCACCCCGGGCACACCCGCATCGGCGGCGAGCGCGCCCATGACCTGGACGAGACGCATGCGCGCCTCGTCTGCTGTGATGCTCGACGGCGTGGTGATCTCGCACGTCGCAAGCGGACATTCCTGCGCCGCGGCCGAATCCTCGGCAAACAGGCCAAAGCGAATGAACGTGTTGCCCACGTCGACCGTCAATATATATGCGCACCCATTAAGCATCGTCGGCGCTCCTTTCGTCTGCCCAGCAGTATATCGCCTACCTAAACCAGCCATCCCAGGTAGTCATTTTGGGACGGGGCTATTTTAGCTACCCTTTGACAGTCGACGAATTATCTGGGATTGGGGCAAATATCAACCGACATATTGGGGTAGCTAAAATAGCCCCGTCCCAAAATGACTACCTTGCCGCTATACTGGTGCGCGGTCGTTTGCGAGCTCACGCGGCGGCCCTTGGTAACCCGACTTCCCGCGCCGTATCCGTAACGGCGCTCCCGGGGGAAGCGGATATACGCAAAGGAGTTCTATATGAGCAATCCCTCGAACCGCGCTTCGATGCGTGGGCAACTCACGCTGCGCGGCGTCGTCATCGGCGTCCTTGGCTGCGTGATCATCACGGCAAGCTCGGCCTACACGGCCCTCAAGATGGGCGCCCTCCCCTGGCCCATCATTTTCGCTGCCGTCATCTCGCTGTTCTTCCTTAAGCTCATGGGCAACGCCAGCCTCAACGAGGCCAACGTCACCCACACCATCATGTCCGCAGGCGCCATGGTCGCCGGCGGTCTGGCGTTTACCATCCCGGGCGCCTGGATGCTGGGCTATGCCGACCAGATCAGCTGGCTCGACATGTTTATCGTGGCACTCGCCGGCACTATCCTGGGCCTGCTGGCCACGGCACTCATTCACCGTCACTTTATCGTGGACGCCGCGCTTGAGTTCCCCACCGGCAACGCCGCAGCTCAGACCCTGCGCGCGACCGAGGCCGGCGGTAAGACCGGCAAGCAGCTCTTTGGCTCCATGGCCATCGCCGGCATCTACAGCGTGCTGCGCGACGCTCTGGGCGTGGTGCCCAGCATGCTGTGCACGCTCAATATCCCCGGCGTGACCTTTGCCATCTATAACTCGCCCATGCTGCTCTCCATCGGCTTTTTGGTGGGCTTCGCCCCCGTCGCGTTCTGGTTTGCCGGCGCGCTGCTGGGCAATTTTGGCATCATCGTCGGCGGCACCGCTGCCGGCCTGTTCGATGTTGTGACTGCGCAGGGCATCGTCAAGTCCCTGGGTATGGGCCTCATGATGGGCTTTGGCGTCGCCGTCGTCCTCAAGGACATCCTGCCGCAGGTCGCCGGTATCGTCCGCGGCCTCGCCGCCGACAGCTCCACCGACACCGACGAGCAGTCGCTCATCTCGGGCTCCCTCAAGCTCGACGCCGGTATCATCGGCCTGGGCGCTGCCGCCATCGCCGTGATCATCGCCATCGTGCTCGACCTTGGCCCCGTTCCGGCCGTCATCGTCACGCTGTTCACCTTTGTCACCACCATCATGAGCGCGCAGAGCTGCGGCCAGACGGGCATCGACCCCATGGAGATCTTCGGCCTCATCGTCATGCTCATCGTGGCCGCCTTCGCGCAGCTCGCTCAGGTCAAGCTGTTCTTTATCGCCGGCATCGTGGCCGTAGCGTGCGGCCTTGCGGGCGACGTCATGAACGACTTTAAGGCCGGCGCCGTGCTGGGCACCAACCCGCGCGCGCAGTGGGTCGGCCAGGCCATTGGCGGCATCGTGGGCGCCCTGGTCGCTGCCGCCGTCATGGTCGCGCTCGTCACCGCCTATGGTCCGGACGCCTTTGGCCCCGACAAGAGCTTTGTGGCCGCACAGGCAAGCGTGGTCGCCACCATGGTCTCGGGCATCCCGAGCGTGCCGTGGTTTGCGGGCGGCTTTATCGCCGGCATCGTCATGTACTGGCTCGGCATTCCGGCCATGATGATCGGTCTGGGCGTGTACCTGCCGTTCTACATGTCGCTCACGGCCTTCCTGGGCTCCTGCGTTAAGCTCGCCTACGACAAGTGGGCCGCTCACCGCGACGCCGAGGCCGGTCTTTCGGACGAGGAGAAGGCCGCCAAGGACGCCGCCTTCCAGGAGCAGGGCCTGGTTGTCGCCAGCGGCCTGCTGGGCGGCGAGTCCATCGTCGGCGTTATCCTGGCGTTTGTCTCCGTGGGATTGAGTCTGCTGGGCTAAACCCAATAACAACGCACCCGTGCAGAGCGCGGGGTCGGAGACCATCCGGCCCCGCGCTTTTTTGTCTATTTGACTCTTATGATCCTCACGGCGTTTTTAGTCATGCCGATTGGCCTGACTTCCAGGTCAACAAACCCTGTCTGACACCTCGCTCAACGCGGTGTAGAGTAAAGACGACGGGCGGGATACGCGGCACGTGCCAGAACGAGGTGGATATGGAACTCGATAAACAACAGCTCAAGCGACTGCGCGAGCGCCATCATCGGCGCCATGGCATCCGCCCCGCCCACAGCGAGGCCATGGAGAACGCAAGCCGCTTTCTAAAGCGGGCATTCAACATTCGCGAGGGACGCGCGCCCTATCACGTGATTCGCAAGCGCTTCGTAAACGGGGCGCGCCTGACTGGCTCACACCTATGCATCTTGATCATTGCCATGTTGATCGCGAGCATCGGCCTCGATATCGATTCGGACATCGCCATCGTGGGCGCCATGCTCATCTGCCCGCTCATGGGCTCGGTCCTTGCCATGGCATACGGCATCGCCACGCTCGACCGCGAGATTACCCTTGAGGCCGTCGCGAGCTTGGCTCTGCAGATGGCCTTTTGCCTGGTCACGTCCACGTTGTACTTTAAGCTCTCGCCCCTTGGCACCACCACGGCCGCCATCATCGACAATTCGACACCGACTGTGTGGGACCTTGCCGTCGCGCTCGCGGGCGGCTTTGCGGGCGGCCTGGGCAACTCGCGCGACCAGGAACCCGCCACGCTCATCGCCGGGGTGGCTGTGGCGACCGCACTCATGCCGCCCCTGTGCGCGGCGGGCTATGGCATCGCCATCGCAAGCGGGTCATTGTTTCTCTCGGCGCTTTATGAGTTTGGCATCAACGTGGTCTTTATCGCGCTGGCTGCCGAAGCCGTGCTGCTTCTATTGCGCGTGCCGCTCAAGCGCGACCTCAACGGCGACGGCATTGCGACCGCCGAGGAAAATGCCGAGGCCGATGAGCTGTCACACAAGGTGCGCCGGCGCATCATCGTGGGTACGGTGATCTTTGCCATCCCCTGCATCGTTATGACGACGGGCTCCATTGGCTCGGCGCAGGCCGGCGTGCAGGACGGCTACGGCGTGACCGAAACCACGCGCGAGCTTGCGGCGGTGCTGTCAGGCTTTAAGGATTACACCGTCGCCGTCGAGACCTCGGCCACCGACGACGATGAGGAAGGCATCGTCGAGCGCGAGATTGTCGCCCATGTGACAACGAGCGAGGCGCTTGGGGCACACGACCGCCGTATCGCCCGCAAGCTCATCGACCTCAACGTGCCCGAACTCGATCGCGTGGAATTTGACGTAAAGTGATGCCGGCGCGGGACGAATGCTCGCACGGACGCAAGTTACGACGAGGCGCAGGCGCGATACGGACACGAGCAAATAGCGGGGTGCAGTTCACACCCGCGCCCCGCTCGCTTTTTTATTGCCGTGAATCAACTGTCCGAATCGACCTCGCCAGACTCCACCGTAAACGCCGGATCGGTGCTCACAAGATAAAATCGGGTCACCTTAGTATTTCTAATTAGGTAAATCTGCCCTTGATTGCGTCGACGCGATATATATGCAACGTGAACCGTGCCGAATTCTTCGCCGTTTTCCTTCTTTAATACCAGGATATTGGGATCGTCCGTACGCTTAAACTGCCCGTCAACGCAGCTGCCGTCTTTGTCGACCAGTTGCCACCGATGGTTATCCTCTTCAAGAAAGGCCAGGGTTTCCAGACTCGTCTTGTCGTCCCGATAGTAACCGTCAATGGCAAACCCTTCGGAAGCGCATTCCTGCATATAGGACGTTTCCCGGCTTATAGCAAACAGCCCTGTAGCGCCCAGGAGCACAGCCAGGCAGACCACTGCAAGGGTTATCGAAATAGCACGGCGACCCATGTTAGACCAACCGATAGTTGTTTAACGGAGCGCGAAACATACCTGGAACCTCCGATATCAGGGGGAACGTAGCCAGCAGGCTGGCGACAACTATATGCTTCTGACATCAAACCATATGGCTGCCACTCGCGGAGGGGGCATCGGTGAACGGCATGTTTTCATACTCCATTGGTCAAACCTAAGCGCGGCCCTACAGATCGTACTTGTACACGCGGTAGATGTACTTCTCGGCTTCCATCTCGTAGGTGGCGATGGGCAGTCCGTAGCGGTCGTACTCGATAAAGGTCTTGGCCATGCCCGATGCCACGAGCATGCTGTTCGAATTGCCGACGCGCTGCGCACTGCTGACGTAGCCCGAGAACGGCACCGCGATCTGGTCCTCAAGTTCGTAGGTGCGCGCCGTCTCGTCCACCGTAAAGATGCGCCCAAACGAATGCGTGCCCTTGTTGTAGTCGGTCACCACCGCGGAGCCCAGCTGGCCCCAGTCGAACTTGGGATAGCTTTCGGCCGCACCAAAGTTGTTGTCGTATAGCAGCACCTGATAGCGACCGGTCGTTGCCGTGTCAGAACTCGGCAGATACGTCACGCTGTGCTGGCCCGCGTTGAGCGAAAAATCGCCCTGGGCCTGCAGCAACTTGTCCTCAAAGCCCGAGCCGGCCCAGAAATCGGGCGAGCCCATGAGCCAATCGACCGTGGGTGTGCCGTAGATATCGGTGAGCTTGATGACCGTCGAGGTCTCGCGTGAGCTGAGCAGGACGGTACCGTCACCGAGCCACTGGATCGTGTTGATATGGATCCAATCCAGGTCGCCGTCCGATGCCACCTTGGCACTCGCTTTGAGATCGGGAAATATGTCGCCCAGGTCTACAACGAGAGAGACGGCGCCCGTTGCTATGTCTATCTTGATGATGAGGTCCTCGACATTAACGCGATCGTCCTTGTCTTTTTTGGCAGCCGCGCGATCAACGTCCAAGTCGGCTTCGGAGCCGGCGTGACTCGCCAGCACCAACAGGTTGCCGTCGTCATCGAAGGCGTAGTCGTGGTGCAGCTCGTAGTCGCCCGCGCTCCAAACGTTTACTACCTGGCCGATGGCGTTGATCTGGGCCATCTTGGTCGTCGAGACGCTCATGATCATGCTGCCGTCGCCCGGGAACAGCAGGCGGTGGCTGCGGTAGCCGATGATTGGCACCTCGCCGCGAATCTGACCCGTGTTGTCATAGAGGTACATAAAGTCGAGCTTGGACGAGTCGTTGCCCAAGATGGTAAAGAGGCCATCGGCAAGCGGCGTATTGGACTCCCCCGCCGTGACGGCGAGGCGCTTCTCTTCCTCGCCCTTGAGAGCCGGCGTCTCGATCGTGAACGTCGAAGTGCGGCTGGTGCCATCTTGCGCCGTGCAAGTGAGGGTCACCTTGTTTTTATGGTTGGGTATGAGGCCGATGACCTTGAACTCGTGCTCCGTCGCCGGCGTATCGCCGCCGCGAGGCGTACGGGAAAAGGCGGCCACTTTGGGGGAATCAGCGAATTTCTTACGGCCGGCGACCTCGTAGGTGACGGCTACGAGGTCTGTCGTTGCAAAACGCACGTAGCAACTCAGGGTGTCGGTACCAAAGGGATCGGCTTTGACAAACGGGGCAGTTTCGTCGTAGCCGCCTGCAGCGTACTCGGCATCGAGCTGCTCTTTGATGGCAGCCTGTTTCTCGACGTTGTAGGTCGCGACGATCTGATTGTGGACTTTCTTCTGTTCGTCGGTGAGTCCGTCGTCCGCGTTGGACATATCGTTCGCATCGGGCAGCGGAGCAGCCTGCAAGTCCCGCGCTCGCCAGCGCCAACGCGCCCGCCGCCGTGCCAGCAAGGGCAGCACGGCGCGTGAGCGGCCAGCCTCCTTCGTTACTCAATCCCATGTCGTCACCATCGAAGAGTTCCATCGCTGCCGTTTCCTTCATATTCCAGGGCACTTGCCAAGCTCTGTCCAATTATGGCTCGCAGCTTAACAAACGCCCCTTAGCGGTAGTTTAAGCTTGCAGCAGCGTGAAAACACGGCTTTGGGGGCGCGACCGACCTGTTTTCCTCCGTCCCCGACGGATCATTTTTTAGTACTTGAAGAAGCCCTCGCCCGAACTTTCGCCCAGCTTGCCTTCGTCGAGCATCTGCTTGAGGACGGAGGCCATGGCCTTAAAGTTGTAGGGCATCATCATCTTTTTGAGCAGCGGGCTCACCAGGCCCGGGACCTTCTGATACTGCATAACGATGTTGTAGGCCGTCTGGATGCCCACCGTGTCGAACACGCGGAACGGACCTTTGGGAGCGCCGGTGCCGCGCGTCCATGCGAGGTCGATGCTCTTAGGGTCGCTGACGCCCGAGACGTACAGGTCCAGGCCCGAAAGCAGCCACGGCACCAACATGGAGTTGAGCAGGTAGCCGTTCTTTTCCTTGTTGACGGGAAGCGCCAGCATGCGGATGTCGTTGGCGAAGTCGACGAGCTCGTCGAAGTAGCGCTTGTCGGTTTGGCTCTGGGCCATGATCTCGGTCATGTTGTTCTTCCAGATGGAGTTGGCAAAGTGCAGCGATAGGTACTTCTCGGGGCGGCCGGTGTACTTGGCAAAGGTACTCGGCAGCAGTGTGGAGGAGTTGGTCACGACGACGGTCTTTTGCGGCAGGACCGGGGCGAGCTTCTTGTAGAAGTCGATCTTTGCCTGAGCGTCCTCAGCCATAGACTCGATGACCAGGTCGGCGTCGGCCACGGCCTTGGCGAGGTCGAGCTCCAGCTTGAGCGTTGAGTAGGCACGCTCAACGGCGGCGAGTGCCGCCTCCTTGTCGAAGGGCTGGCCGCTATCGGCGATACCGGCGCACCACTCGCCCGTGCCGTCCGCCATGCCCTCGATTGCCGCGATGTACTCCTCGCGCACATGATCGATCTTGGGCTGGGTGCGGCAGATGCTGCCCTCGCTGCGCAGCCAGATCGTCACATCAAAGCCGCAGTAGGCAGCCTGAAAGGCAATCTGGCTTCCCAATACGCCGCCACCGGCAACACAAACGGTCTTGTAGCTCATAGGGACGGTCCTCTCTTACATAATTCCATAGATGTGTATTTATTCAACCGTAAGAGGGCTGCACGTCGGGCATGGGTTCTATAAACGGACGGTAATTTGCGGCAAACGGCCACACTTGTTCATTATTTCAAGACGCCGAGGGCGATTTTTTGTGCCACCGAGACGTCGTTTGCGGAAGTATGCGGCAAATTCCGGAACCCTTGAGCACACCCCGGTTTTCCGCCAATAAAACCGCAGGTACAGAGCTTGGACATATCCGGTATGCTCGGCCTATTCAGATTTTGCCGCATACTTCCGAAATCTAAGTTCGCAAGGGGTAATAGCTGGGGTGTTTACGCAACATATGTCCAGCAAAAACGGGTGGTAGCCGGTACGGC
>CAJMPF010000042.1 GCA_905215195.1 uncultured bacterium
CCTGCGCAAGACGAAGGCCACATTAAGTGGCCTTCTTTGCGTGCGGAACTCGCGACAAACTTAATGCCCGGCCCGTCGGGGCCACACGCCATTTTGTAGATGACGACTCGCTTTTCGGAACGGGGCTGATATTTTCTTGATGTTAGGCGCTCTTGGTCCTAATGGGCTTGGGGCGCCTTCGCGTTTCCTCAGCTCCGCACCCTTGCGGGTTCGAATTCCTCCGCTTGCCTACAAGAAAGCGCTCCAGGTTCATAAGGGCCTGGAGCGCTGTGTTCTTAAGGGCTGGGACGGAGGGATTCGAACCCCCAACAGCCGGCACCAAAAACCGGAGTTCTACCGTTGAACTACGTCCCAATGTGTGGTGTTGCCCAAAAGCAACTCGTTTAGTTTACCTAATCTGCGAGGGCATCGCAAACGCCATCGAGCAGGCGTACGGCGAGTGTCTGCGCGTCGCTGGCCGTGAAGGTGCCGTTGTAGCGCGTCATGCCCGTGAGCTCAATGCGAATGCGTGCCGGCTTCTGCTGTGCGGCGACATTGGCAGTGCGGATGCGCTGGGCCAGGTTGTGGCACTCGGCGAGGGCGATCGTGGCGCGCGGCGCTGCATCTGCGGGCAGCTCATCGCTTGCGATCTCGAGCACTAGGTCAACGTCGGTTGGGACCTCGGAGTCGCAGAGCATCATGCCGCTGTTGTCGGTCGTTGCCGTGGCGATATTCCACATGCGCGACGCAACACTGCGTGCGATGGGGTCCTCGCCGATAACGGCAATCTGGAAGCGCTCGAGCACGTTGGCGGCGCGAGCAAAACCGATGCGGGACTCGGCTTCGGTGACCGAGGGCTTGCCCTCCCACACATGGTGCAGGCGGTTGATGTAGGCGTAGGTGTCCTGGAAGGCCATGCCGTCGGCAAACAGGCCGACATTTTCCTGGAACTGCTGCAGGGCGGCCTCGGTATGCGGACCAAAGTAGCCGTCGTCTTCGCCACAGGCAAAGCCCAAAACGTTGAGAGCGCGCTGCAGGGCCTGCACATCGGCGCCATGGAAATTGGGCATGCGCAGATAGAGAGTGCGGTCGCCCAGCTTATACGAAGCGTCTACAAGGGCGCTCCAGCAGGGGATATCGACGGCATGACCGGCAGCAAGGCCGCTGTCGAGCCTGAAGGTGCTGACGGCCTGCTCAGTGGTGGCTCCAAAGTACTTGTCGGTGACTTCGGCGGCATCAATCGTGTAGCCGAGCTGCAGGAGACGAGACTGCACGTCCTCGACGGCTGCTCCTTGCATGCCCGTTGTAATAGGTTCCATGAACGAACCCCTTTCGGCGTACCATTCGTACTATTTGAGCGTCTGTCGGATAGACAACGCAAAGGGATGCATAAACATGCACTCAACAGTGTAGCAAGTTGTGCCTAAATACGCTGCTGACAGGTTTTATAACCCCCGTTAGTTAAGACGCTCCACAAAGAAATCTGCCATGGAGAGGAACAGCTCGCGTGCGTGCGGATCAAGCTCAACGTTCTCGATGGCCGCTTTGGCCTTAGCGGTCAGGTCGAGCGCGTAAGTGTGGGCGTAATCGATGGAGCCGGTCTCCTGGAAGATCTCCACGGCGCGTGCGAGCTGCGCGGGATCATCGGTGCCTGAGGAAAGAATCGCCTCGACCTCGTCGTGGTGGCGCTCATCAGAGAGGGCGTGTACGGCGACAAGCGTGCGCTTGCCCTCGGTGATGTCGGTGCGGAAGTCCTTGTTGGCGGCCTCCTTGGTGCCGATCAAGTTGAGCAGGTCGTCCTGAATCTGGAAGGCAAGGCCCGTGTGCAGGCCAAAGGCGCGCAGTGCCTCAATCTGCTCATCGCTGCCGCCGATAATGGCTCCGGCGGCAAGTGGCGTGGCTCCGCTGTAGTACGCGGTCTTGTGCGTCGCCATGTCCAGGTAGTCATCAACCGAGATATCAAAGCGCCCGTCACGGACCCAACCCAGGTCGAGCGCTTGACCCTCGATGGTGCGGACGATCATCTCGGTAAGCTCGTGGAGCACGCGCAGCTTCACGTCGGACTCCAGCGTGGGGTCGTCGAGAACCGTCTTGGTGACCATGGTGAGCGCCAGGTCGCCGCAATTGATGGCAAGGCCCGTGCCCTCGGTAAGGTGCATGCAGGGCTTGCCTCGACGAAGCTGTCCGTTGTCGGCGATGTCGTCGTGGATCAGCGCGCCCGACTGGAAATGCTCGATGGCTGCCGCGGCGCTGCGGGCGCTCTCAAAGCTACCGCCCACTGCGGTTGCGGCGAGCATGCAGATAAGCGGGCGGTGGCGCTTGCCGGCGTTGGCCGTAAAAGCCGAGAGCGGCGCGTACAGGTAGCGCTCGATATCGGCAGAGGTCGCCTGTCCGTCAAAGAACGTGGCCAGATAGTCGTTAATCTGGTCAAAGTGCTGGGCTAAAAAGCTGGTAAACGGACTGGACACGGGTTCTCGCATTCTTTCTTAGGTTGCACCGTTGCATTATGCAGACAACATATTGCCACATTAGGGCGTTTGGCGCGGCAGTTTTGGCGATTTAGGACAACGGGCGTGCGTTTGATGGAGCGCGCCTAAATCAGCCTAAAATGCTCGAGCGCCGCAACGACACCGTCGTGATCGACGGTGTCGGTCACGTAATCGGCCTTATCCTTGAGATAGTCCGGTGCATTGCCCATGGCGATACCGACATCGACGGCGTTCATCAGCGAGACGTCATTGCTGGCGTCGCCGATGCCGTATACGGTTCCGTGGTGGGGATCGAGGGCGTCGAGTACAGACTGGATGCCCCCGCGCTTCGTGCATTCGCGGGGCGAGATTTCGGTTACCTCGAGTTCGAGCTCGTTAAAGCACAGCAGCGGCTCAAGTGCCTTATCTTGAGCGATGTGGTTGGCGAGCGATGTAGACATCAAGATCTTGTAGACACTGTAATGTTGCAGCTGCGTGACTGCGTCGCCCAGGGTGCGCGCGTATCCGGGGACATCGGGGGCATCGGCACTCATGCGCACGACGCCGTTGAGGCCCTCAAAGCGGATGACCTCGCCCGATTGCTCAAGGTAGGGGGCAAGACGCTGCAGCATACTGGGCGTCATCGACAGATCGCGAATTGCGTGTCCGTTGATCTCGGCGTAACCGCCCGCAAGACAGACGATGCCGGTCCAAGGCAGCTCAAGAAGTTTGGGGTGGATGCAGCTCAGGGTGCGTCCCGTGCAGATAAAGGCCATGTTGCCGTTGGCGACAAACTCGCGGATTGCCTGCGAAACCGCCTCGTTGGGATAGGGGGAGAGGTCCCGCTCGTCTTCGGGAAGGTCTTGGGCGAGCCTGGGGTCTTGCCAGGCGAGCGTTCCGTCGATATCGAAGAAGCAAATAGCACCGCGCTTATGGGCTGCGCTGGCGGCAGGGGAGGCCGAGGTGGTGGGCACAAATTCCGGCTCGAGGCCCATGATCTGGTCAAAATGCTCTTTAACGCGGGGAACGGAGATGCCGATGATCACCTGGGCGGTCTTGCCCGTAATGATGAGGCCCTTGGCGCCCACCGCGACAAACGACGCGTTATCTGCAACGATGGAAGGGTCTGCGACCTCGACGCGCAGGCGCGTGGCGCAGTTGGTTGCGCCCACGATATTGCCAACGCCACCTAAAAGCTGAATTACCCGCTCAGCGAGGACGTGATCTTGATCGGATCGACTATCGACCTCGTCATTGGGGGATTGCTCTTTGGCAAAGTCGCTTCCCGTTAAACAATCGATTGCCGCGCGATTGGCAACATGATCCTCGCGGCCCGGTGTCTTAAGGTCATAGACCAAGATGAGTGCTCGAAAACTAACAAAAAAGATGAGGCTAAAGGCAAGGCCGATACCGAGCGCCAAAAGATAGGCACCGGCATGCGTGCGCATGAGCGGAATAAAGTTGAAGGCTGCCATCTCCATCAGGCCGCCCGAGAAGATGCCGACGATGCCAAAGAGATTCATGGTTGTGGCAAGGCAAGACGATAAGACGGCGTAGAGCAAAAAGAGCCCGGGGTGGGTGAACATAAAGAGAAACTCGAGTGGCTCGGTAACGCCGCAAACCACCGAGGCGATGATGGCGGGAGCAAGGATGACCCTGAGGCCGGCACGGCGCTCGGGTTTTGCGGTGGAGTAGAACGCAGCTGCGATGGCAGGAAGGCCAAAGAGCTTGACCCAGCCGGTGGCGGTAAAACCGGCCCACGGCGCAAGTTCATTAAGGGGGCGCGTGCTATGGGAGAGGATGGGGAGCAAACTGCTCCACGTGGCGTAGATGCCGTCGTTAATGACCAGGTTGTCGTAGTAGATCGGCATGTAGAGCAGGTGGTGCAGGCCAAAGGGCTCGAGTGCTCGTTCTAAAAAGACAAAGATGCCCACGCCAAAGGGACCGATGCCTGCAAGCGCGTGACGCAGCGTATCAGTTACATCGTATACGTAGGGCACGATGGCGGCCGAGATAGCGGCAAGGGCAAACACGGCAAAAAAGCTGATGAGGTAGACCAGCGAGGAGCCCGAGAAGATGCCGAGCCAATCGGGAATTTTGGCATCGTAGAAGCGGTCATGGATGGCGACGACGGTTGCCGATACCGCCAGCGGGCCGATAATGCCGGTGTCGAGCGTCTTGATGCCGTCGATGACGGTGATACCGCTGGCGGAGGTCAAAGATGACGGGTACTCAAGTCCAAGGTTGTCTCCGCTCAGCTTAATGATCTCGCTCAAAAAGAAGCAGTAGGCAAAATAGGCGACGAGAGCCTCGAGGCAGCAACGAGCCGGTTGTTTTTGGGCAAGACCGATGGGCAGCGCTACGGCAAAAAGGAGCGGGAGGCGTTTAAAGACCGTCCACGAGCCGCGCTGGATGATGGTCCAAAAAGCGTACCAAGGGGTTCCGTATACGGCGAGATTGCCGACGATGTCCGCAGTCGTTGCGAGAGCGGAGACGCCGACCATGAGGCCTGATATAGAAAACAGCATGGCGGGCGCGAACATTGCCCCGCCAAAGCGTTGGATTTTTTGCAGCATGTTCTGCCTTCCGAATATCGAGGCGCGTTGCGCGTGGGGAAACGTTTAAACAATGGATTCATTGTAGAGGGCCAGACGAGTGTCGTACCGGCAGTTTTGAGCGAAACCGATTTGGGCATGACAGAAACCGTCAACGGCTAAATCCTGTCGCTTCACCGACATTCGGTTTAAACAACTTTAAGAAATGCTATCGTGCCTAGCCGGAAATGAATAATGTAGAGGTGAAACAATGCCAAAAGCGATATACGAAGGAATCTACCGAGAAATACGCTCGCGCATCATTAATGGGACCTATGCGTTTCAGGAGATGCTGCCAACCGAAGCCGAGCTGACCGCGGAATTTGGCTGCACGCGCAATACCGTCCGCCGCGCTTTGAGCATGCTGGCCGACGGGATGTTTGTGCAGCCCATACACGGCAAGGGCGTGCGCGTTATTTGGCTTAAGGGCGAAACCGACATGTTGGGCGCACTCGAAGAGGTTGAGTCGTTTGGCGAGTTTGCAAAGCGCAACAATGCCGTTGCATCGACGGACGTTAAGTCTTTCGAACATCTGGTTTGCACCGAGCAACTCTCTCGTCACCTGGGCTTTAAGGTGGGCGAGGAGTTGATTCGCGTAGTGCGTGTCCGAAGCCTCAACGGCAACGCGCGCCAAGTGGACCATGGCTATTTTTTGGCGTCGATCGCCAAGGGCCTGACTCCCGAGATCGCGGCAGATTCTATTTACGGCTATCTGGAGCACAAGCGCGGTGTCAAAGTGATGGCGAGCCGTCGTACGGTGAGTGTCGAACTCGCCAACGATGAAGACTGCAGCTATCTTGACCTCGGCAAATACAACTGCGTTGCCGTCATGGAGAGTCAGTCGTACACCTCGGATGGCATCTTGTTTGAGGTGACGCACACTCGCACACACCCCGAGATCTTCCATTACCGCGTCAATTCCAAGCGATAGCCGGCTAGCTCGCAGCCTGACGAGACTCATGGCCTCAAAGAGAAAACGCCCGGTCAAACCGACGGTACATCGGCTTGACCGGGCGTTTTCTCTGCATTCGATAACAAATAATTGTTTATACAAAACTTGTCAAGTATCAAGTTGAAATTACCGTTCACCGAAGTTTTTCTACCGCTCTAGTAATACTTGTTCAAACAACTAGCCAAATAGCGTATTGTACAAATCAGCAAAAGGGGCAAAGTCCCCGAGGCAATCTCCGAAGGCGGCGGCAAAGGGTGCCGCCACGGTGTGAAAGGGTGGATTGTAATGAAGAACGAAATGAGCAGAAGGCAGTTCCTGGGCTTTGCTGGTTCCGCGGCTGCAGTTCTTGGTCTGGGCCTCGTGGGTTGCGGTGGTTCTGCCGGCTCCGGCTCCTCTGCTTCTGGTGACGCTGCCGAGGTCTACTTCCTCCAATTCAAGCCCGAGGTCGACAAGGAGTGGAAGGAGATCGCCAAGGCCTATAAGAAGGAGAAGGGCGTCGAGGTCAAGATCGTGACCGCCGCTTCCAACACCTACGAGGAGAAGCTTAAGTCCGAGATGTCCAAGAGCTCCGCTCCGACCCTGTTCCAGGTCAACGGCCCCACCGGTCTTAAGAACTGGAAGGATTACTGCGCCGACCTGTCCGATACCAAGCTCCGCGGTGAGCTCATTGACGACTCCCTGGCTCTGCAGTCCGACGGCAAGGATGTGTGCATCGACTGGGTCCAGGAGAGCTTCGGCATCATCTACAACAAGCAGCTGCTCGAGAAGGCTGGCTACAAGGCCGAGGACATCAACTCCTTCGACAAGCTGAAGGCTTGTGCCGACGACATCCAGGCCCGCAAGGACGAGCTTGGTGTCGAGGGTGCCTTCACTTCCGCCGGCATGGACGACTCCTCCAGCTGGCGCTACACCACCCACCTTGCCAACATGCCGCTCTACTACGAGTTTGAGAAGGAGCACAACCAGGAGGACGACGAGATCAAGGGTGAGTTCCTCGACAACTACAAGCAGATCTTCGACCTGTACATCACCGACTCCACCTGCGATCCTTCGCAGCTTGCTTCCAAGACCGGCGACGACGCCACCAACGAGTTCGCAACCGGCAAGGCCGTCTTCTACCAGAACGGCTCTTGGGCCTACTCTGACCTCGTCAAGGCCGGCATGACCGACGATCAGATTGGCATGATGCCCATCTACATCGGTGTTGACGGCGAGGAGAACCAGGGCCTGTGCTCCGGCGGCGAGAACTACTGGTGCGTCAGTTCCCAGGCTTCCGAGGATGCCCAGAAGGCCACCGAGGACTTCATGTATTGGTGCGTCACCGCTGACACCCCGACCAGCATCATCGCCGACAAGATGGGCCTGACCGCTCCGTTCAAGAGCGCCAAGGAGACCACCAACGTCTTCTCGCAGCAGGCCGTTGCCATGGCCAAGGACGGCAAGAAGACCGTCGCTTGGGACTTCGTCTACATTCCCTCCGAGGAGTGGAAGAAGAACCTCAAGCAGGCTCTGATTGCCTACGCTGCCGATAACAGCAAGTGGGACGGCGTCAAGAACGCCTTCGTCGATGGCTGGAAGACCGAGAAGGCCGCTTCCGAGTAAGCAGTTGCTGCCCAAGCTATCTGATTAGCGACAGGGGGCGGGCAGACGTTGGTTTGCCCGCCCCCTGCATATTGAAAGGACCCTTTTATGGGCAAAGCACTCAAGCGCTGGTGGCCGCTCTTTATGCTGCCCACGTGCCTGGCGTTTATGATCGGGTTCGTGATCCCTTTTATCCAGGGCTTCTATCTCTCGTTCTGCCAGTTTATTATCATTAGTAACGCGCACTTTGTCGGTATCGAGAACTACGTGCGCGCGCTGTCCGATCCGCAGTTCTCCACGTCGTTCTTCTTTACCGTGGCGTTTGCCTTCCTGTCGACGGTGCTCATCAACGTGATCGCCCTGGCCATTGCGCAGGCGCTCACCCGCAAGGCGCTCAAAGGCACCAACATCTTCCGTACGATCTTCTTTATGCCTAACCTGATCGGCGGCATCGTGCTGGGCTACATTTGGCAGATTCTGATCAACTGCCTGCTCTCCAACGTGGGCGCCCAGCTCATCGCTCTTAACTCTGCTGCTGGCTTCTGGGGCCTTATCATCCTGACCCTGTGGCAGCAGGTCGGCTACATGATGATCATCTACATCGCTGGTCTGCAGTCCATTCCGTCCGACTACATCGAGGCCGCCAAGGTCGACGGCGCTACGGCATGGCAGACGTTTTGGAAGGTTAAGATCCCTAACCTGATGCCGACCATCACCATCTGCCTGTTCCTGTCCATCACCAACGGCTTTAAGCTGTTCGACCAGAACCTCGCCCTTACCGGCGGCGCCCCCGCGCACTCCACCGAGATGCTCGCCCTGAACATCTACAACACGTTCTATTCGCGTGCCGGTATCGCATGGCAGGGCATTGGTCAGGCCAAGGCGGTTATCTTCTGCATCCTGGTCGTGGCCATCTCCATGATCCAGCTTAAGGCCACGAGGTCCAAGGAGGTGCAGCAGTAATGAAACGCGATAAGGTTATCAACCGCGCGCTCTCGATTTTCTTTACGATCCTGTCGCTCGCGTGGATCTACCCCGTGTTCATGATTGCGCTTAATTCTTTTAAGAAAGCGACCGCAATCAGCACCACCACGGCGTTCGATCTGCTCACGCCCGAGACGTTCAACGGCCTTGCAAACTACCTGCACGCTCTTAACGAGCAGGGCTTTGCTTCGGCGTTCATGTACTCGCTCATCATCACGGTCACGTCGGTCGTGCTGATCTTGGTGTGCTGCTCCATGTGCGCTTGGTACGTGGTTCGTGTCAACAACAAGATCTCGAACTTCTTCTATTACCTGTTCGTCTTCTCGATGGTCGTGCCCTTCCAGATGCTCATGTTCACGCTGTCCAATTTGGCGGACCGCATCGGCTTCAACACGCCGTTCAACATCTGCTTTATCTACCTCGGCTTTGGCGCGGGCCTGGCGGTCTTTATGTTCGCCGGTTTTGTAAAGAACATCCCGCTCGAGATCGAGGAGGCGGCCATGATTGATGGCTGCAACCCGGTCCAGGTGTTCTTTAAGATCGTCCTTCCCATCATGAAGCCCACCTATCTTTCGGTCGGCATCCTCGAGACCATGTGGGTCTGGAACGACTATCTGCTGCCCTACCTTACGCTCGACTCCACCAAGTACAAGACCATTCCTATCTTGATCCAGTACTTCCGCGGCGGCTACGGCCACGTCGAGCTCGGCCCCATGATGGCCTGCATCATGATGGTCGTTATCCCCATCGTCATCATGTACATCCTCTGCCAGAAGTACATCATCGACGGCGTGGTGGCAGGTGCCGTCAAGGGCTGATGCCGTAACTGTTTTGCAAGTTTTGGCGGCGTCCCTCATCGCGGCGCCGCGTATCGAAAGGTAGAGACATGGCCGAGATCGTTCTCAAACATGTTCAGAAGGTGTATCCCAACAACGAGTCAAAAAAGAAGGGCTTCTTTGGCAAAAAGAAGAAGACCGAGGAGAAGAAGCACAACCTCAAGGTTACCGAGGACGGTGTGCTCGCTGTAGAGGACTTCAACCTCACCGTTCACGACCAGGAGTTCGTCGTCCTCGTTGGCCCCTCTGGCTGCGGTAAGTCCACGACGATGCGCATGGTCGCCGGCCTGGAGGACATTACCTCGGGCGATGTGCTCATCGACGGCAAGCGTGTCAACGACGTGGCGCCCAAGGACCGCGACATCGCCATGGTGTTCCAGAGCTACGCTCTGTACCCCAATATGACGGTGTACGAGAACATGGCATTTACGCTCGAGCTCAAGAAGGTTCCCAAGGACGAGATCGACCGCAAGGTTCGCTCTGCTGCCGAGATTCTGGGCATTACCGAGTACCTCGACCGTAAGCCCAAGGCGCTCTCCGGCGGCCAGCGCCAGCGTGTCGCTATCGGCCGCGCC
>CAJMPF010000043.1 GCA_905215195.1 uncultured bacterium
TATTTTACTGCGAGCACTCGCACTTACAGCTGGTAAACGCAATATTTGCAAACATCTGTTCGATAGTTACACACACTACTCCTCGCCCAGCGGAGCCTGGCTGCGTTATCCGGGTTTGCCCGACGTGTTTGCATTTTCAAAATGACCCGAATCGGCGGAGAGATTCGGGATACAATAGCTACAGGAAACGACGCACCCCGCGTAAGTGTTCGAAAGCGCGGGCGACCAGTTTCCGGTGTTGTTAAATGCCCGGGCCTCTAACCCCGGGCATTCTTATTTGCGCTTGTTGCGGCGCAAATGCCTTCTACCGTCCGCACCGCGCGTGCGCCTACGGACCTTAAACCGAACCTCATACGAGTCAAGAAACGCGATGACGAACGTGCCCACCGTCGCGAGGGCGGCGAGCGCGTTAAGGAATTTCAGCATTTGGGGACCTCCGATCGAGTCGTCGGCCGCCCGCGCACGGGATGCGTCGCAAGGGTATTTTACTGCGAGCACTCGCACTTACAGCTGGTAAACGCAATATTTGCAAACATTTGTTCGATAATCACACGCCCGATCCTACTGGCAACGGCGCCCCGGCTGCTATGTCCAAAAAGAACGGGGCAGACTCCAGCGCGGAGTCTGCCCCGAAAAGAAAATGGCAAAGCAAGAACGTGGATGGACGAGAAAAGTGTCCGCAAGTCTCATGGCCATCACATCCCACCTGCCAAAGGGATGGGTGAGTGAGCGTTACTCTTGCTCGGACTCCTCAGCCTGCTTACGGCTGCGGATGAGGTGCGCCACGCCGATGCACAGCACCGCGCCACCAGCGATCCAAGTGAAGGTCACGCCATTGAGACCGGTCAGCGGGAGGCCAACCTTCTTGGTATCGCCGACGGTGATGTTGAAGGTGCCGTCCGCGTCCTTATCGGAGTCAGGCTTCGCCGTCAGATTGTTATCGCCGGCATCCTCATCGGTGATACCGGCAATGACCTTGCCGCCTTGGTCAGTCGTAAGTACTCCATCGAGCCTAGTAAGACCAGCCTTCGGACCATCGGCGGTCATGGTCGGCTTGATCTCGAAGGTAAAGGGGTTGACTGCGGTGTAACCGGAGGGGGGAGTAACCTCCGTGACCGTATAGACGCCGGCATCGAGACCGGTGACCTTGATGACACCGCCATTCCTGGTCTTAAACTCATGCCTATCTTTGTTAAGGGAACCATCTTGCTGGACGTAGAGATTCTGAGACGCGTCATCATCCGCCCTGGTTGCCTGGATAGTGAACGTGGCGTCGTCGAGGGCCGCCTCAGTGCCAAGGTCAACCTTGTTGATCCTGATGCCGTAGGTGTAGGCCTCAACCGTATCGGACTCCGAAGTGCCAGTGCCTCCAGACATGGGGTTGTTGGAATACTCGAGCGTAACGGTGTTAGAATTGCCTATCAACTCGTCGTTGGCCCCTGCAATAACCGCGTTTGAGTTGAGCTTCGCCTTGTAGAAAACAACAATCTTGGTGTTGGCATTTACAACTGAATCTGGAATCTCCTTGAGGTACTTACGGTGCTCCCCTTCTTTAGCTTTAACAGTCAAGATAGTTTCGACATTAGTTTGTTTTGTATCCACATCAAAGTATTGGGAAATGTCGGTATATGTATCTCCATTGTTCGAATCTTTGTTCACAGCATACACTTTAGTAGTTTGTTCGTAATCATAGTAGAGACCTTTAGTAAGGGTGTCGGTAAACGTGTAGGAATAGGAGTCATAGCTGGCGTAGTTATCTGCAATCGTACCGGTAAGCCTATAGTTCACTTCCTGCTCATTATGGAAGTCGGCAGCGTCCACCCAGCCAGTCTCGCCGGTAATGTCAGCGCCCTTCACCTTAGAATCATCGAGGATCTTTTTCTCGACCGTGGGGATGCTGGTCTTCTCAGTTACAGTCACGGCTCTGCCGCCCACGAGGGCGAAAATCGGAGACGTGCCGGTGTTCTTCTTGGCAGTGCCCAGACTATTTTCGTCGGTCACAAACAAATAATAGCCAGAACCGTCGGTGGCACTCCAAGGCTGTCTGGCAGGAATACCAGAAGCGGTCGGAGTTTCATCCTTTACGACATTCGCAACTGCGTAGAGAACATTGTCAGTGGCGACTCGCTTCCCCTTAGTACCGTTAGCTGAACCCGCAGTCGGACCACCCGCATTCGCCATAAGAAATTCGGCGACATCCTGAGCCGTGGGTTTATCGGGAAGTTTAGTCACATTGGGTGCATTGTAACCGCTCCAGCCCGTGATGGCGTTAATCACTTTGTTGCCAAGCTCGGAGTTAGCCCACTCAATGTTCTGAGCAATCTTGCCCTTCGTCTGGTCGTCGGTCACCGTAGCCTTGAAGATCTGATACGCCTTGTACGTGGCGTCCTGGTTGTCGCCAATATTGTTGATGGTGATGATATTGGTCGTAGTAGTCGCACCCTCAGCTGCAAACGCCATGGTCACCGGGGCCATCACGCCGCCGAAGCTCAGCGCTGCTGTGAGGCCGGCGGTTACTGCCAGGCGTGCGATGTTCTTGCTCATGCTCATCTTCTTTTCCTCTGCTTTCTGCTCGAATTCCATTTGATCTAAATCTGTCTGTCTGTGTCTTAGCATCTACTTCGCTACGTCTCGCCCCGCTCTCTGTGGGGCTGCCAGCTACTCTTTATGGCTGCCACCTCCCCGCTTGACCAGGAGCGCGACCACGATGAGCGCGGCTCCGGCGACCGCTGCGGCGGCCGCGGCGTACATTGCCATATCGCCAGTCGAGGGCATAAAGCCTCCGGTGGTAATGCTAGGGGGCGTGCCGTTGGGCGTATTAATGATCGACGCCTCCAGGCTGCCCGTCGACCCGTCCGCGCTGTCGGCGCGCAGGGGCGACTCGGCCGTGATGGTGAGCTTGGGCTTGGCGGCGGCCACCTGGTCGACGTCCAGGCCCTCGGCCTTGACCGTCACGGAGCGCGTGCCCTCAAAGGCAGTGTAGCCCTTGGGCGCCTTGAGCTCGCGGACCTCCAGCTTGCCCGAGTCCACGCCCGAGACGGTCACGCGGCCGTCCTCGCCCGTGGTGACGGTGGCCTTGCCCTCCGCATCCCACGTGCCGTCGGCGGCCAGCGTGCGACCGCGGTCGTCGGCGATGCTCAGGACCGCCCCAGCAAGCGGCTTGTCGCCGTCGCTGCCGCGCTTGGTGAGCGCGAGATCCCAGGTGTAGGCGCACGCATCATCGCTCGGCGTGCGGGTAAAGCCGGCGTCGCCGGACTGCTCGGCGAGGGGCGAGCGCGGATAGCGCAGGTAGACCTCGTTGGGGTTGCCCTTCGCGATGCCGTGGTTGCACGCGCTGTTGAGCGGCGCGTTGTACACGGCGACCACGCGGGCGCCCGCGGTGAAGGCGTCGGCCCCGCCGAGCGCGGCGATAAGGTCGCCGGTGCGCACGGTGAAGGTCTTGCCGTCGGCCGCTACCTTGGTGGCGCACTGGGCCGTGATGTCGGTCCAGCCCTTCGCGGGCTCGGTGCCGGCGCGGCCGTCCTTGCCGGCCGAAACGGCGCCAAAGCCGCCGTCCGCGCCCGCCGCCACGTACACGCGCATGCTCGCGGCCACCTTGGAGGGGTCGAGCCCCGCGCTCATGGTGTCGACGAACTGCACCGTATAGGTGTCGTAGGCGGTGAGACCCGCCGGGACCGTGGCCGAGAGGCGCCAGTACAGGTCGTCGGCGACCGTGGCGTCGGCGGCCTTCTGCCAGGCGGCGGTGCTGTCCTCCAGCACGTGCTTGGACACCTTGGGGGTCGCGGCCTTGGGCTTGACGGTGACGGCGCTGCCGCCCACTAGGGCCATGATCGGCGCGGTGCCGGCCTCGCCCTGGGCGATGGCGTCGTCGTCGGCGACGATGAGCCAGTAGCCGCAGGGCAGCTCGGCCGCCGTGCCCGCGTTGAGGGCCACAGACACGGCGCCAGAGCTCTGGAGGGAACGAGCGAGCTGTGCGCTCAGCGCGCTCGTAAGGTGGGAATCGGTGTTGAGCCACTCGGTAGCTTCCTGCGCGGTGGTCTGGGAATTGGGCATGCCGGCGCTGTGCAGCACGGGCAGCGCGGCGTCGCGCACGGCGTCGCTTGCCCAGGCGAGGTCGGTGGCGATCTTGGCGTCGCTGTCGCCGTCGACGACGTTGGCGCTAAAGATCTGGTAGGCGTCGTAGCTGCTCGCCACGGTGCCGCTCACCGTGATGGAACCGGTCGAGGTCGGCGCGGCCTGCGCGGAAGCGGGGAACACAACCGCGCAGGTGCCGATCAGGAGGGCAAGCAGCGCAAACAAGATCGGGAAGGAGCAAACTTTCTTATTCACGACGCTTACCTCCCTTCGCATTCGCCTTGCGACGAATGTGCATCCAGGCCGCAGCAGCGCAAAGCACCACCGCGCCGGCAAGGTACGTCAGAGTGACGCCCGACATACCAGAAAGGGGCAAAGAGGTGGAGTAGGTGTTGGTAAAGGTGGAGGCGGGAATGGCGTTGGGCGCGGCGTCCTTGCCGATGGTGTTACTCACGGTGTTGCCCATGTCGTCCTTCACCTGCGTGACCGTGGTGGAGGTGGTGAGGCCGGAGTACTTGCCAGTGGTCTCATCCATGACGGCCTTCACCGTGACGGCCACCTGGTACTCGGCCTTGGAGTAGCGAAGCTTGTCGATGGCACCGGTGGTAGGCGCGACCTCCTTCACCGTGTAGGTGTAGGTCTTGGCGCCAGTCGGGTTCGAATCGTCGATCTTGGCGAGGTGCTTTTTGGAGAACGAGATACCGCCAAAGGATGCCACGATGTCGTTGACCTTGGTGGAGCCCGCTGCGGGAGCGACGGAAATAGTCGTCGAATCAAGCTTAGGTGCGCTATCCTTATTTGCCCCCGTAGCCTCGATGCTGAACTCGAACGGCACATATTTGTCTTTATCGCCCTTCGGCCAGTCCGTATTGCGAACAGATTTGGTCACCGGGATCTTCACGGACGTAGTGGTAAGGGCGTCGGAAATGTAGACGTTGTTCCCGTCAATCGTCGGGCTCTTTCCCTCGGTCCACGTGACGGAACCGTCCTCGTTGGACACCGTGAACTCATAAACCGTGGTGTTCAAGTTGTAGCCAAACGGAGCCTGGGTCTCAACAAGCGTGTACGTACCCGGCAGCAGACCCTCGAGCGTGAACTTGCCATTCGTGACGTCGGCATCGGCCCACGTGGTCTCGCCCGAAGCCGACTGGTCGCTCACGGTCCAAGACTGCGCCTCGGTCGTACCATCGGCACCCAGTTTCGCAAGCTTCCACTCGGAACCAGCCAAAGGAGTGTATCCCTTGTCTCCTTCCTCAACCTTGGTCCAAGACACCGTACCGGTGATCTTGGTGTTGGAGATGGCGCCCGTGGTGTTGGAATCATCGAATGAAACGAGCTTATTTCCGTTCACCGTGTCCACATGACCCTGAACATAGTTCACCTGCTCGCCGGTGTTGTTCATGGTTGCGTAGTAGATGGTGTCCGACTTCTGATAACCAGCCGGCGCCTTGACCTCGCGAATGTAGTACGTGAAGTAGTCTTTATCGTTGGGATCGCAAATTTTGGCCTTCTGATTCAAATAGTTGAACTGAAGCTCGCCATCATCCGAAGAGTAATCATTGGCACCGCCATCCGTTACCGTAACGATGGGATTCGTTTCATTCTTGGCATCATCGACAGTGCCGTATATCGTCCACGAGGAACCAGGAAGCGACGTGTTGCCGTTCGCCGCATCGACCTTGCTCCACGCAACGGCGGAGCCGTCGGGCGTATACGACCCAGACCACGGGAAGTTGTGACGCTCCTGATCCATATCGATGACGGAAGCCGAGTTACCCTCACCAAATGCTGCGGCAACCTTCGGGCTGTTCATTGAGAAATCGACGCCCACATAAACGCGGCCGTTGGTAGTCACATGGTCGTCGAAACTTCCGTTGGGAACGAGAATCGATCCGATCATAGCCGCCGCAGGATCGTCGTCAGTCCACTTGGCACCGGTGGCTGTGCCGCCGTATCCCCAGTCCGCGCGGTTTTCTCCCGCGATGCCGCCTCGAATGGTAAGGCTTTGCGTATCGACAAAGTTCCACATGATGGACTGGGAAGCCGTCGCGTATGCCTCGCCCAGCTCCTTGCCGGAATATTGAGTTTCGTAACCACGCGAAATCTCGGTACCGTTCCACCAAAAGCGCCAGCCATTGTGAAACTCAATATTCGAAGATCCGGTAACGTTCACAACAACCGAGGCGCCCTTGGGAATGCCCTCGAATGCGAAATCAACGCCACGATAATACTCGTTGTTGTATGTATTGCTCAGCTGAGAAGCATCGATGGTGAACACCTGCTGCATAGAGGTGTTGTCGCCCTTAAACGTGATAAGACGCTCGCTATTCTTGAATTGCTTACCATTGAGCGACGTATCGGCGCAGTCCGAACATATGGTCTTATACGACTCATCAAACACCAGGCCATAATTACAATCCGGCTTGTCGTACTTGTTGATTACGTAGTTGTTGTGATTGCTCGCGAAACCAACCTCGAGCGTGCCGGTATTTGCAAACGAGTTGAGCTGTTCCGATAGCTTCGAGAGGTACCCATCTTCACCGTTGTAGCTCGAATAATCGTTATTGTTGACATTAGTCAAATCAACAGTTTGATTGAACAGGTTGCTTTCCTGAGAGTTCTTGCCCTCGTACCAATTACCCTGCGTTGTCACCACGGATTGGCGTTCATTGTTATCGCGCCAGTATGTGATGGGGCCTGCGATCTGCGCAGTGTAGGCAAAGCCGGAAGGAGTCGCGCCCTCAGAAGATTTCCGCCGTCCGACCCAAGCGCCTTTCTTCCAAGCGCCAACGGTAGTCGTCTCCGGCGAGTCGCCGCTATAACCAACGCTCATCTTGGTGATCGCACTTTTAATTCCGGCCACCGCAAGCACGGTGCTGCCGGCGACAGGACGGAACTGGGAACCAAAACCAACGGTGCCAAAGCGGAAACCAGCACCAATTGATTGATAGGGCCAGCTCTCTTTGACTGGATTCATGGCAAGCTTGCCACGGACCAAGGTAAGGCCCTCCGCCTCAGCGGCATATGAGCCGGTGGGGGCGTTATTCGCATCAAGATTACTAGTGTCGCGCGGCTTACCACCGATGGACATGTCGCGGCCGACGTAGGTGGCCACGCCGGAATCGGGGGTGGAGACATCGATATTCGTACCGATACCGATAGACGTGGGAACATAAATTCCCTTCTCCACGGTGGCCGTCGCTCTCGCTGAAGCCGCATTCGCACTCTGAGCCTGCTCAGCACTATTTGAAGAGCCAGCCTCGCCGCCATTGGTCTCGTCGCTATTCTGGTTTTCGGCATCCTCGCTGGTGTTATCTACAGTAGCGGACTCACTTGAGGAACCCCCCCCCATTACAGTTTCCCCGGTAGAAACTGTCTGGACGTCGTTGGCGATGGCCTGCGAGATCGGGGGCATAACGAGCGACAGCACCAGGCTCAAAACGGAAGCTCCGCACAAAACACCTGCTAGTACACGATGTGTCGCTTTATTACTCTGCTTAGATTTATCTGAATTTGCTTTCATCGATGTCTCCTCCCCAAGAGACCGCGATCTTGCTCTTTCACTATCAAACGTATCTGCGCAATCTGTAATTGCGCTCGCGTAGTAATACTATTGTAACTATTGTTTAAACATCCGAGCAACAAAACCGACATTTTTGTAGCCAGTTCTCGATTCTCTTGACATTTGCTCGGATTTACCTTCGTTTATTCGCTATGAAATATCTATTTCTGCTGGTAATTAAGCCAATTATCAGTTTTTTAATAGCATTTTATTTATTTGCACAACATTTTGCTCAAGAGCATGCATCCTGTGAACGGTCGAAAATCGACCGTGAACGGTAGGTCATTAGCCGGGATGAATAGACTACCAAATTGATGGGAATATCTTCAACTCATCGGTGGTTAGAAGCGTAATGTTCAGACAACGTTATTTGGGTTTTCGCGCAGATTTTAGGCATCAATTCGCCCAAATCGCCTGAGACCACCGCAAAGGAGCCTGCTCCCTTTGCGGTGGTTCTGCCCCGGCGCTACAGCAGATGCTCCTCGATAAAGATCGCGATGCCGTCTTTGTCGTTGCTCGCGGTTACAAAGTCGGCGGCGGCACGGGTGGCGTCGCTGCCATTTGCCATGGCCACGCCCACGCCGGCGTCAGCCACCATGCAGGTGTCGTTATCGGCATCGCCAAACACGCAGATGTCCTGGAGCTCCATGTCGTTGAGCTCCGCCACGCGCACAAGGCCGCGCGTCTTGGACACGCGCGGATCCATGAACTCGTAGAGCCGCTGCGTGGTTTGCAGAGCCGCCGCCTTAACAGTGTCATCGGCAAACGTCGACGCCCGCTCAATCACCCGCGGCATCACCTCGGGCGCCATGGTAAACATCACCTTGGGCTGCGGCTCGCGCAAGAACTCGGCAAAATCGACCACCTTGTAGGGCACGCCGTCGACGCGCGACAGGTGCTCGACGCACGCGTTGCTCTCGGGCACGTAGAACACGCCGTCTCGGGGGCAGACGGGCGTTGCCGGAAGGTCCGCCATGTGCTTGCAGATGCGCGCGATGGTCTCGCCCGGCAGCGGATAGCTCAGCTCGTTGATGTCGTGCGCGCGGTCGATGACCTCGGCACCACCGCAGCCCACGAGCACGTCCACCAGGCCTTTGATGCCCCAGAGCTCGTACATGGCCTCAGTCGCATGGGCGTCGCGCCCGGTGCACAGGCCAAAGAGCACGCCGCGCTCGCGCAGGGCGCGAATCGCCGCCACGGTGCGCGGGGACACCGTGTGCTGGCTCGTGAGCAGCGTGCCGTCGATATCGCAGAACACGGCTTTGATGTGGCTGAAGGGGGTGTCCATGGGGGCCTTTCTGGGTTGTGCGGCGATGTGGGGTGTATTCGTGAACGGCGTACATGGTATACCAAGGCGCAGGCGCGGCCCGCCAACGCAAAAACCACCACAAAGGTGCCTGGCCCCTTTGTGGTGGCCGAACCCGAAGGGTGGCCTGGCCGGAACGCAAACCATCACAACATTCGACGTTTTTCGGCAAAATCGCGATTTTCATCGAATGTTGTGATGGTTTTTACTGCCTTGCGGCACGATCAAAATGCCGGCGTCCAAACAGCAGCAACGCCGCGGGAACTGCCGTCACGACCATGCCCGCCCCTACGAGCGTCCGCTGCACACCAAACGTCACCGCCAGCCACGGAGCAATCGCCAGCGGGGCCACGCCGGCGAACATGTTGCCAAAACCCATGACCGAGTTGACGCGGCCGAGCTGCTCGAGCGGGGCCGTCGTTTGCACGATGGTGTTATGAAGCGGGTTGACAATGCCCCAGGCCACGCCCAGGACAATCTGGCCGACAAGGGCTACGCCCACGCACGGCGTTCCCACGTAGAGCAGGCTTCCCAGACCCACGGACATGAGCGCCACGAGCAGCGTTTTAAGGTTGACCAGGTGCGGCGGCAAGCAGAGCGCGAGGACGGCGCCCAGCGCCGCGCCCACACCGCTGGCCGACGAGAGCCAGCCCATCCATTCGACACCGACGTGCAGGACATCGCGGTAGAAGAACGACTCCAGTGGATCGAAGGCGCCATAGCCAAAGTTCGAAAGAAAGATAATGAAGAACAGCAGGGCGAGGACGCTGTTGGTAAAGACCGTCTTGATGCTGGTCGCAAAGGTGACACGGGAGGACGTATTGGGGTCGGGGCTTTGGCTGGCCTTATCCGATGTGATGTCGCCGACCGCAGGTTTACCTTCGTGTGTGGCGACCTGACCTGCACTTTGCCTAAAGCCCCAACCGGCAAT
>CAJMPF010000044.1 GCA_905215195.1 uncultured bacterium
GGCAGAGCGTCCGACATACAAGCTCAGGTTTCTTGATCCCAAAAAGCGCTTTCCGGCCATGCCCGAGCAGCCTGCGGGACGCTCGTATGGCGTGGTTTGGAAGCTCTTTGGCGAGGACCCGCATGAATCATGCTATGTTGTCGAATTCGTCGGCAAAAGCCATGTGTCGCTTTTGGGCTACGTGAGCGTTTCGGGTGAGGTCTATAAGGTGGACCGTCCCGTTAACGAAGTATCGCTGCCCGACGATCCCGACATGCAGCTGATTCTTGACGAGTCCGATTCCAACATCGGTGAGATTGCAGTCAGGGGTACCGATGGGACGATGCGCTCCCGGGCGCGAGTCATCGGCTCTCCCGAAGGCACCATGCGCGAACAATCCGATCGCGAGACGTGGAATTCGACGCGCAGCCTTCGCTACGGCGAGTTCATGGCCTCGATGTTCTTGCGTTACGTGATATTCGCCGATTCTGAAAACGCTGTCTCAGACACGGCAGGCGGTGACGGCCTCGACGAGGGTATGAAAAATGCCGTCGACAAAATCAAACTTGTAAAACTCCCCGAGCCGGTCGAGGTGTTTTTGGGCTTTAACACGGCACCGCTCCCCGATGCTATCGAGACGCTGCTCTACCGCGTTGACCATGCCGAGAATCCGAGCGGTATCGAGCGCTATGCCGCCACCCTTATGAGCGAAATTGACTTGCCCCGCCTGCGCACCATCGCTGCCAAGTCCGAGATGAGCTTGGCTCGCATTGATCGCTCAAAGCTTTTCTATCTCAATTTTGATCGTAGCCTGCTGGACCAGGACGAGATTGACATGCTGCTTGCCATCGAGTGCCGTCTCAACCGCCTCTCTGGCATCCTCGAGCGCATCGGGGCCGGATTGGCCCCTGCGGCATCCTCGCCGAGCCTTGAGGGCTGCGCGCTCTTTGATGCATGGCATATCGCCAAGACGACCAACGATGTTCCCCGACTGCTCGATACGGCCTCGAGCGATAACCCGTGGGGCAAACCGGGTACGGTGGCTTGCCAGCCGGGCGGTGAGTGGGATGTGCGTACCCGCTTCGCGCGTATTGTCGAGGCGCTTAACGTGGTCACACGGCTCGACTATACCTATCGGGCAAACGTTGCCGAGGGGATTATGCTCGTTCGGTTTGGGCGGTCTGTCGTTGATGCCATGCCGCAACGTGAATACGACGCTCAAGATGACGCTTGGCGCGAGCTGGACGAGGACACGCGCGCGATCTGGGGCGCGGAGCACGATGCACGTGTGGCGCTCACGCTTGCGGCAGCGTGTTTTGCCGCGGGCACCTGCATCACGCGCTGCTATGTGCAGATTGCTGCTCCCGACAGTGAGCAGGGCGAGCGCGTTGTCGCAACATATTTCTTTGGGCGCGCGGCCTATCTGGCCGATTGCGTGCCTGTCGCCAAGGATCTTGAGAGCATGGACATGGGCGATATGCCGTGCAAGCGTGTGCTTGAGGCGTATGAGTCAACCGCTCCGGAGACGATTGAGCCTGCGGAGGTTCATGCTCGTCCGCGTGATGACCACCGCGCCCTGCCGCCGGCGCTGCGTGATCTGCTGCTTGCCGATACGGCTGACGAGTTGGAGGTCATGGAAGAGGACGACGACCCATACGTGGCGCGTGTTGTTGAATTGCGCGAGCAGGCAAAAGTCGACCGTACAGGTGCTTTTGAAGGCTTTTCCCGTCTTGTCGAGGAGTTGGAGGCTAAGTGCGCCGTCGCCGAGCTTTTAGCGACAGGTCCGGTTCAAACGCAGTTTTGCGATAACCAGCTGGTGCGCATGGTGCTACCGGTGTTGGAAGAAGACCGCTCTGTGCGAATCCTTCGTGCGCCCGATGCGCTGTACTTTGCCCAGCACGAGATCTGCAGCTTTTACGTCGAGCAAGAGGACTTTGAACGAGCGCTGCCCGAGGTGCGCCATCTTTACGATCTGGCGCGCTCGTCCATGCAATCGCACTTTGCGCTCATCAACGTGCTTGCGCGTCTGGAGCGCTTTGACGAGATTATCGAGGTGGCGCGCCACGGCCTACGTATTGCCAGCGATCGTTCTGCAATCGGCTACCTGTTCTATCGCCTGGCGTTTGCCTATTGGAATTGCGATCAGCTCGACCTTGCGCTGGCTTGTTACCGTCTGGTGCCGCGCGGCGAGGAGTCGGGCAGCAGCGCGCTGGAAGAAATGCAGGGCCTTATGAACGAGATGGGCGTCAGCGAGCCTCCGACGTTCGAGGAAGCGGTCGAGACCATCCGCAAGGCTGGACTCGAGCTGCCGCCAGTGTCCGCCGTGACGAATCAGCTGGCAGATGCCGCTGTGCAACTGGTCGACAACGGCTTCTTTTTCCTGGCACGCGGTTGCATCTTCCAAATGTGGCGCACCATGGGCAACGACGAGCTCGGCTCCCTCAACCGCTCGCTGGGGTAGGGGCGATATAGAGGGGCCGCACCGCGCTATTTGTATCGGCGCGGGCGGGAGGACCCGGCAGGATCGGTAAGGCATAAAGCCGCCGAGCCTGCTAAAACTGTTAAACTCTGCTAAAGTTGCTAAACTTTGTTAAAGTTGTTAAAACTAGCAGAGGAGGGCAGAATGACGAAAGCTGTTAACCCCTTTAAGCCAACGGCGGGCATGAATCCGCCTGAGCTTATCGGACGGGACACTGTTTTGGATGACTTTGCCGAGGCTCTTGAGAATGGTCCTGGTGCCCCCGATCGACTCATGCGCATCTCGGGCGTCCGAGGCACAGGTAAAACGGTGCTCCTTAATGCATTGGGTGACCTTGCACGCAAAAAAGGATTCGAGGTCGTTGACGTTGCCTCCAATGCTGGTTTTTGCAATAGAATCCTCGAGGCTCTGCAGCGAAACGTTCGTCTTGAATCAATCTCGATTTCCCCATCGATTTTAGGGGTCAGCCTTGGCTCCATGGAGATGTCGAAGTCGGCCTCTCATCTGGGCGAGGCGATGTACGATGCTGCGAAGCGCGGTGGTCTGCTCATTACGCTCGACGAGATCCAGGATGCCTCAACTGAGGAAATGCGCGAGCTAGGCAATGAGATGCAGCTCTTGATCCGCCAAGGAGCGAATGTCGCTTTCGCTTTCGCCGGGCTGCCGACATCGGTAGATGGCGTGGTGGTGGATGATACGTTGACGTTCCTTCAGCGAGCCAAACATGTTGAACTTACTCGGCTTTCCGATTTTGAAGTTGGCGGATCGTTTGAGGATACGATGAGACGAGCGGGCAAGGAGCTCGACAAAGGTGCCGCTGAGCTATTAACAAAAGCTTCGGCAGGCTATCCCTTTATGGTCCAGCTGGTCGGATATTACGCTTGGCAGGTTGCTGCGCGCAGTGGGGCGGAGAGCGTGAGCGAAGAGGCGGCTCGTAAGGGTATCCAGGCGGCTCTTGATAGCTTTAATGCTATGGTGATTGCCCCAGCGCTGCGCAGGGTGTCGGAACGGCAGTTTCAGTATCTCGCGGCGATGGCTCAATGCGAGGGCGTCGATATCGCCAACGGCGATATCGCCAAGAAGATGGGTTTGTCGGCGAACAAAGTTGGGTCATATCGCAAGCGTCTGATCGATGCGGGGTTGATTGAGCCCGCGGGCTATGGCTGTGTTTCGTTTGCAATTCCGTACATGCGCGATTATCTGTTGGAGACCGTTCGAGAGGACTAATAAAGACTGGAGGCATCGACGCCGCCGCTGGGGTTGCCCCCGTATCTTTGTCTCAATCTGTAACATCTAGAGGGGATTACGGCATGCAGGTGTTTCAGATTGAGACATTTGCGGATAGCGCCGACTGTTTGTCTAAATCTGTAACCTCTGGACGAAGATTTGTCCTGCAACTGTTACAGATTGAGATGATTGGCTGAGACGTCTACTGGCAAATTGGAATCGCTCCAAAATTTCCCCTTGCCCATCCTTGGCTGTTTGGTTACTATAGAACGGCTGTTACGGAGAGCTGACCGAGAGGCCGAAGGTGCTCGCCTGCTAAGCGAGTATGCCCCAAAAGGGCATCTGGGGTTCGAATCCCCAGCTCTCCGCCAGTTTAACTTTAAAGAAGGGTCCCATCGGGGGCCCTTTTTTATTATCGAGAAAGGGCGCTGGGGATTCGAACCCTCAAAAAAAGGAGGCATCCTTTCGGACACCTCCTTTCAGCGAGTGTATTGTTCTTCGATCTTACATCTCGGGCGCCTTGGCTACGGTCTCGCTCTCGGCTGTGAGCGGGCGGTTGTCAATGCGGCGCCCTAAGCGATCGAGCTTCACGAGTAGCCATTCAATGGGATTCGGCCCCGAGCCTTCCTCGTCGGCAACCAAATCCATGACGGCAATCTTGTTGCCATCCTGCTTGAGCGTCACACTGCCCACCTTGTCGCCCACATGCACCGTGCCCGAAAGATCGTCGTAGCTAACCTTTTCGGTCACCTCGCCGGCAAGGGAAAACACGGTCGCTTGCGCCGTAGGATCGGCGAGTGTGGCGTCGATTGTCTTATCCGTCCAGTCGGTTTGGCCAACGCGCGCCATAAGCGGGTTGCCGTTGGCGGTCTTTTCCTGCGTGTTGGCGATGGCGACCGTCACCTTGTGACCGTAGTACCAATTGGCAAGGGTTGCGGTATCGGTAAAGCGCTGGTCGGTGGTGGTGGAGTTCAAAACGACGGTGTAGATCTCGTCGCCGTCGAGGTTGTAGGCGCTCGTAAAGCAATAGCCCGCGTCGTCGGTGGTGCCGGTCTTGCCGCCGATGTTGCCATCTTGGCCCAGCAAATAGTTATGCGTGTCCATGGAATGCGAATGGTCGGTGCCGTCGGCGCCCGTGACCTCGATCCAGGAATCCTCGCTCGCTACGACCTCGCGGATCGTGTCGTTTTTCATGGCCTCCTGCATCATCAGCGCTACGTCATGTGCGGTTGAGTGCATATCGCCAGCCCACTCATCAAAGTCCAGACCATGCGGGTTTTCAAAAAGCGTACCGGTGCAGCCGAGCTTCTTAGCGCGCTCGTTCATGGCCTTCACAAATGTGGCCTCGGCGTCTTTGGTCTTAGGGTCGATCTTCTTGCCCACATATTCGGCGAGGACGATGGCGGCGTCGTTGCCCGAGGGAATCATCAGGCCGCGCAGTGCCTGCTCCACGGTAAGCTCGTCGCCTTCGAGCAAGCCGGCGGTCGAATTACCCACGGTGGCTGCGGCGTTGCTTACCGTGACCTTCTCGTCCATCTTGCAATTCTCGACGGTTAGGATCGCGGTCATGACCTTGGTGATCGAGGCGATCTTGACCTGCTCATCGGCGCCACGGGCATAGTAGACGGTGCCGTCTTTGCCCATGACGAGGGCATTGGTCGCATCGATATCGGGCAGGTTTTCGGCCGTGATGCCGCGCGCATCGGCGGGTTTTGCCGCAAACATTGTCGGTCGTGAGCACTTGGGCGCCGGCGACGGTGGGCACGCCAGCGGCAAGGGCGATAGCGCAGACAAAGCCGGCGGCAAGCTGGGCTGAGCGCTTTGCAAAAGAGGTGAGGGACTTCACGGATTTCGCTTTCGACGGGATGGTCTCTTCTGGAACTAGAGTATATCGTTTGCCGGCGTCGGCGATCATCGCGTGCGCGCTTGGCCCACATCCGCACCCGAACGGGCACAAGGGTGCTTAAGGCCGACTTAATCACCCACGCTTGTTGTGTGTGGCGTGCGTCGCCTCAGGCATAATGGAGCGCGAGAGGAGCACGCATGAACGAGCGCATACTGGTAGTTGATGACGAGAAGGCCATCGCCGACTTGGTTGGTATCTACCTTACAAAAGAGGGCTTTGATGTCCAGATTGCCTATAGCGGGGCCGATGCTGCCAAGGCAATCTTGGAGCAGGAGTTCGATCTGGCGCTGCTGGATGTCATGCTGCCCGATATCGATGGGTTTGAGCTGCTGCGTGCGATCCGTTCCAGCCATACCTATCCCGTGATCATGCTGACGGCGCGCGATGCCCAGCAAGACAAGATCGAGGGCCTTTCGCTTGGCGCGGACGATTACGTGGTTAAGCCGTTCCGTCCGCTGGAGCTCATCGCGCGCGTGCACGCTCAGCTTCGCCGCTACACCAGCTACGGTAGCCGTACACAGGCGGCCGAGTCGCCGACCATTCAGCTCGACGGCTTGGAGATCAACCGCGATGCTCGTTCCGTAACGGTGGACGGTTCACCGGTACGCCTCACACCCACCGAGTATTCAATCTTGCTGTATCTGGTCGAGCATCGCGGCAGCGTGGTGGCCGTGGAGGACCTGTTCCGCGCGGTGTGGAACGAGGATTTTATGCCCGGCTCCAACAATACGGTGATGGTGCATATTCGCCACTTGCGCGAAAAGATCGGCGACGACGCACAAAAGCCGCGCTTTATCAAAAACGTCTGGGGCGTTGGCTACATAATCGAATAACGCTTTTCGCTTGTGAGGATCTTGATATGACAAAAGACGATAGGCAAGCGTTCGAGGTGCCTGATCGACTCTTTGAATACGTGAGGTCGGTCGTCGACAACCGCGCGCTTGCAACGGTGCTGCTCTTTTTGCTGACCCTGCTGCTGATTGGCATTGATAACATCGCTGGAATCTTGGCGGTGCTGCTTGTCGGCTTTTTGCTGATCGATCGATTTGAGATCGTGCGCCGCTGCATGGTGATTGGCGGCGCCGCGTGGGCCATGACGTTGGCGATTGGCGCCATGGCGCTCGGCGGCATCGAAGGCCCGGTGCTGTTCGATGCCGGCTTTGTATTCAACATGCTTGGCTTTGTGCTGGCGCTTGCCGCGTGCGTGCTGTTCTTGTGTGGCCGCGCCCTGTACTACCAGGGCTACGAACAGGGCGAGCAGCATGCCGATTGTGTGCTGGCCGCTCGTATTCAAGATCGCCTGATCGATCACCCCGACACCTGGGACAACATCGACGGCGACTTCTTGGAGGTCGAGGGCGCCCTTAACCGCGTGCGTGACCGTGAGCACAAGGTGCAGCAAGCTCTGCGTGACGAGTCTCATCGCAAGGACGATTTGGTCACGTACTTGGCACATGACCTACGCACCCCGCTTGCCAGTGTGGTGGGCTATCTTTCGCTGCTGCAAGAGGCTCCTGAGCTGCCGGTTGAGCAACGTGCGCGCTTTACGGGCGTGGCGCTCGACAAGGCGCACCGGCTCGATGCGCTCATCGAGGAGTTCTTCGATATCACGCGCTTTGACTTCCACGATATCGTGCTCACGCGCGGCTATGTTGATCTGGGGTTGCTGCTGGCTCAGGTGGCTGATGAGTTCTATCCCATCCTCAACGAGCAGCATAAGGAAGCCCAAGTTGATATTCGCGAGGACCTGACGGTGCTCGTGGATGGCGACAAGATGGCCCGCGTGTTCAACAACATCATGAAAAACGCTATTGCCTATAGCTATGAGGGCTCGACCATCACGATTGAGGCCGGGCGCCAAGACGATGGCAGCGTGCGCGTGTGCTTTATCAATCAGGGCGATCCTATCCCTGCGGCTAAGCTCAAGGTGATCTTTGAGAAGTTCTATCGCCTGGATGCGGCGCGTGCGACCAATCGCGGTGGTGCCGGTCTGGGCCTTGCTATTGCCAAGGAGATCATCGCGGCACACGGCGGTACCGTTGCATGTGAATCGACGCCCGAACACACGATATTCACCATCGAGCTGCCCGCCGCATAGCCAGCGTGCCCTTACAAACACTTGACAATGCGCTCACGTACATATGAGCCGCGATTTCTACTATCGATACTGCTGAATTGATATCGATGTGGAGGTATGCGGTATGACGGCTGCTGCGGCCATGGAGCCCACGGAGCTTGAAGAACTCATGAAAGCGCAGGCCGAGGCCGCGTACGAGCGCGAGGTTGGGGATGCGACTCGCCCCACGGCAGAGGATCTTGCCGTCTCGCCGACGCGCATCGACGTCGAGGGCCTCGACCTGTTCTATGGCGACCATCATGCGCTCAAGGACGTGAATATCAAGATCCGCGACAAGCAGATCACCTCGTTTATCGGGCCTTCGGGCTGCGGAAAGTCCACGTTGCTGCGCTGCTTTAACCGCATGAACGACGGCATCAAGGATTGCCGCATCGAGGGCAAGATTGCGCTCGATGGTCAAGATATCCTGGGCGATTACGACATCTGCCGTTTGCGCCAGCGCGTGGGCATGGTGTTTCAGCGCCCCAACCCGTTTCCCATGAGCATCTACGACAACGTCGCCTACGGTCCTCGCGGCATGGGAGTGCGCGACCGCGTCGTGCTCGACGAGCTGGTCGAAGACTCCCTGCGACGCGCTGCGCTATGGGATGAGGTCAAGGACAAGCTCAAGGAGTTGGGGCTGGGCCTTTCGGGCGGGCAGCAGCAGCGTCTGTGCATCGCCCGCGCGCTCGCCGTGCAACCCGATATTCTGCTGATGGACGAGCCCACGAGCGCTCTCGATCCCGTGTCGACGTTGGTGGTTGAGCAGCTGGCCTGCGAGCTCAAAGAGACCTGCACGCTCGTGGTCGTTACGCACAATATGCAGCAGGCGGCGCGTATCTCCGATTCGGTCGCATTCTTTTTGCTGGGTGAGCTGGTGGAGCACGCGCCCACCGCGCAACTCTTCAAGAATCCGACCGATCCGCGCACGGCGGATTATTTGACGGGACGTTTCGGCTGATACCATCTAGTAAAGGTACCTTTAGGGTTAAGATGCGGTCATGCCGGCCGCAAAGGGGTTCAACATGATCTATTACGTCGAGGACGATGACAACATCAGGGATTTGACGGTCTATGCGCTGCGCAAGCAGGGGATTGAGGCCGAAGGCTTTTCGTGCGACGGTGAGTTTAAGGCTGCCGTGGCGCGACGGGTACCCGATGCCGTTCTGCTCGACATCATGCTGCCCGATACCGATGGTTTGGCAATTATGCGTCGCCTGCGCGCCGACCGCCTGACGGCGACGGTGCCCATCATGATGCTTACCGCCAAGGATACCGAGCTCGACAAGGTGATGGCGCTCGATGGCGGTGCCGACGATTACCTGACTAAGCCGTTTTCGCTCATGGAGCTTGCGAGCCGCTGCCGCGCACTGCTGCGTCGCGGCGGCATGGTCAAGCAGGCGAGCGATGTGCTCAGCGTGGGCGACATCGTGCTCTCGCCCAGCCATCGCGAGGTGACCGTTGCCGGCGAGCCGCTTAAGCTCACTCTGCGTGAGTTCGACTTGCTCGAGTACCTCATGCGCAAGCCCGGCGTGGTTTTTACCCGCGAGTCGTTGCTGCAGAGCGTGTGGGGCTGGGACTTCGACGGCGGTTCGCGCACCGTTGACGTGCACGTGCAGACGCTTCGCCAAAAACTGGGCGAGCATGCCAGCGCCATCGAGACCGTGCGCGGCGTGGGCTACCGCTTGGCCGAGCCTTCTGCCGGTGATGGTGCCGAAGGTGACGACACCGTGGCCACCGCATCGGAGGAGTAACCCGTGGTCTTCGCCCCCCAGGGAAAACATACGCTGTCGCACCGCGTTTTTGTGACGATCTTTGTCTGCGCCATGGCGGTTATCGTGGCGTTTACGGTGCTGGGTGCGTTCTTTGTGCAAAACACCTTGGCGGATGCCACGAGTGCCAATCTGGCGCAGGAAACCGAGCTCATTGCTGCCGCTCTCGACGAACAGCAGGAGCCCATCCCGTTCTTGCGTAGTCTCGATCGCGAGGACTTGCGCATCACGCTGATTAACAAGGATGGATCGGTTGCCTACGACAACGAGGCGTCGCCTTCCACACTGCCCAACCATGGCGATCGCCCCGAGGTCATCGAGGCCTTTGAGAGTGGTTTGGGTTCCGCGGAGCGCGCAAGCTCTACGCTCGA
>CAJMPF010000045.1 GCA_905215195.1 uncultured bacterium
GCTCTTGTCGGGGTCGGACAGGCGATGCTCGTCGCAGATAGTGCGGCCGCGATACTCGCCGAGCAGGTCGACGCGCAAGTTGCAACCAAGTGCGCCCACGAGCGTGGGATCAATCGCCACGGCAACGGCAAGCGGATCGTGCAGCGCGCAGCCGCCCAGGTAAGGGGCGTTCATCTCGTACGAGCCAATGTAGTGCTCGACCATGCTCGCAAATGCGCAGCCCGCCATGGTGCCCGAGCCCGTCCAACCGGCAATGTCGCGGCGCGTGAGCACCACGCGATGCGTCACGTCAAGACCAACCATGGTGAGTTTGCGGCCCGAGCGCAGCACGGCGTCAGCGGCCTCGGGGTCGCTCGCCATGTTGGCCTCGGCACCGGCGCTCACGTTGCCGGGCACGGTAAGGGCGCCGCCCATCACGACCACGCGGCCGATGGACATCATCGCCGCCGCATCGCGCTCCAGGGCGAGCGCCAGGTTGGAGAGCGGGCCAGTCGCCACGTAGACCAGATCGGGACCATAGGTGCGCGCGGCATCGATCAGATAATCGACCGCAGCGTTGCCGTCGGCCGAGGTCGCCCCCACCGGCGCGTAAGGCGACGCGGGCACGCTCGCGCCGCCGATGCCGTTCTTGCCGTGAATGAGCGCGGTGGACGCCGGCGGCGTATAGGGCTCAGTCGCCTGCAGAGGACGGTCGGCACCAAGGTACACCGGAACCTCGGGGCGACCCAGCAGATCGAGCACCGCCAGGCAATTGTGCGCCGATTGCTCGACGCGCACGTTGCCAAAGCACGTGGTGATGCCCACGAGCTCCACCTCGGGGCTCGCGATGGCATAGGCCAGCGCCATCGCATCGTCCACACCCATATCCAGATCAAGGATCAGCTTCTTGATTGCCATTGTTCTACTCCGCTTCTCCGTCTTTATCGTTTAACCAAACCAATGTTCAACTTCGGCGCGCGTGGGAATCGATTGCTGAGCGCCCAGGCGCGACACCGTCACTGCCGAGGCGCGAGCACCCGCGGCCATGCACTCAAAGAGCGGCAAGCCCTCTAGGCGAGCCGCCGCCAACGCGCCGATAAACGTATCGCCGGCGGCCGTGGTATCGACTACCGTACTCGAAAGTGCCGGCATGCGCAGCAGCTCACCGCCATCGCCGAGCGTAACCGAGCCGGCACCGCCCAACGTGATGACCGCAGCTCCGGCACCCTTGTCGAGCAGCGCATTGAGCGCGGCGACGCAACTCACATCATCCGTGGGCAGAATGCCCGTCAGCACCTGGCACTCGGTCTCGTTGGGGCAGACCAAGTCGACCGCAGGCCAGACCTCCGCAGGCAGCTCGCAGGCGGGCGCCGGATTAAAGACCGTATAGAACCCCAGCTCGTGAGCGCAAACAAGCGCCTCGGCCGTCGCTGCAAGGTCACATTCGCCCTGGGCGATAAAGACGCTTCCGGCAGCCGGGGCAATCTCGCTGGCGTCGCCGTCGAGCTCATGGGCCACCAGACGCCTCAGCGCGCAGGCAACGTCCGCGCCCGCAAGCGCATGGTTGGCGCCCGGTGACAGTACGATGCGGTTGTCGCCCTCGCAGCGAATGATGGTCGCCGTTCCCGTCTCCACGTCATCGCGATGCACTACAAAGTCACAGTCCACGCCGGCGTCTTGGAGCCCCACCACGAGCGACGCGCCGAACGCGTCGCGACCGACCGCGCCGATCATGTGCGTGCACGCGCCCATACGCGCGGCAGCTACGGCCTGATTGGCGCCCTTGCCTCCGGCGTTGGTGATAAACCCGCTGCCGCCGACGGTCTCGCCCGCACGCGGTATGCGCTCGCACGCCACCGAAAGGTCCATGTTCATGCTGCCGAACACCGCAACGATGCCGCGATCTGCCATGGAAACCTCCTCGTCCGCGAGCTCTGCACCCGCTGTTGGCCGTCAATCATGCGCTCTCGCACCTCTATAACTTTAGTTCACTTTGATGTGAACGCGCGCTTGAGCTTGCGCCAGCAGCAAGCATTCACAGGAGCAGGCAGCTACAATGAAGGCGTGCTGATTATTCTCGTCATTGGATGATGTTTTATGGAACAACTCTCGCAATCGGGCTCGCGCGGTCGACGCCGCACGGGCAACGAGCCAGCGCCGCACGAACGCGTGAAGGGCGAACGCCGTGCTAACGAACCGCGACGCACCGCGAGCCCCCATCGCGCTTCTGCCAACAACGCGGGCCGCGCCAACACTCCCGCCGCGGAGCAGACGCCTGCTCGCCCCAAGTCCCGCTACATCCCTGCCCTTGACGGCCTGCGTACGCTTGCCGTCGTCGCAGTGGTGCTCTATCACCTTAACCTCACGTGGGCGCAGGGCGGCCTGCTTGGCGTCACGATCTTCTTTGTGCTTTCGGGCTATCTGATCACGCGCTTGCTGCTCAACGAAGTCGCTAAGACCGGACGCATCGACCTTAAGAGCTTCTGGATTCGCCGCATCCGTCGCCTGGTCCCCGCCGTGGTGACCGTCGTGGTGGTAACCTGCGCGCTGTGCACTCTCTTTAACCACGTGATGCTCACCAAGATGCGCCCCGATATCCTGCCGTCGCTGCTGTTCTTCAACAACTGGTGGCAGATTGCCCAAAACATCTCGTACTTCAATGCTCTGGGCGACCCCTCGCCGCTCACGCACTTTTGGTCGCTTGCCATCGAGGAACAGTTCTACCTGATTTGGCCGCCACTGCTGTTTGCCATGGTATCCATGCATGTGAGCAAACCCAACACGCGCCGCGTGGTTCTGGGCCTTGCCATGGTATCTGCCCTAGCCATGATGGTGCTTTACAACCCTGCTGCCGACCCCAGCCGCGTGTACTACGGCACCGACACCCGTGTGTTCTCGCTGCTGCTGGGTGCCTGGATGGCCTTTATCCCCGATAGCGATCTGGCGCCGGTGCGTCTCGCTCATCGTTTGGGGCTCAATCGCCTGGCTGGCGCCGCCAAGCACGGCAAGAACGCCGAGGGCAAGCCTGGCGAGAAGGCCGACGAAGCAGCCGAGACCGCCCCGGCACAGCCGAGCGCCCTCGTGCGCTTTTGGTCCTCGCCCGCATCCATCGATGTGTTGGGCGTCGTGGGTCTGGTTGGCCTTGCCGCCATGGTCGCGCTCACCAACGGCTACACCGCCTTCCAGTATCGCGGAGGCACGCTGCTGTGCTCGATCCTCACGCTCATGGTCATTGCCGCCTGCGTGCAGCCCCAGGGCATGGTCGCACGAGCCTTGGCCGCCGAGCCGCTCGTATGGATTGGCAAACGCTCCTACAGCATCTACCTGTGGCACTATCCGCTGCTGCTCCTCATGAACCCGGTCGCCAACATCAACGATACACCGTGGTGGCAGTACATTTTGCAGGTGCTGTTGGTGGTCGCCGTGGCCGAATGCTCATATCGCTTTATCGAGACGCCGTTTAGAAAGGGCGCCTTTGGGCGCACCGTATCCGAGTTCCGCGACGGCACCGCCACGCCCGCCAACTGGGTGCGCGCGCACGTCCCTGCCTGCGCAACCTGCGCTGTCGTGTTGGTCGTTGCACTGGGCGGCCTGGTCTTTGTGCCCGAGACGTCTGCGCTGAGCGGCGAGGGCGCCGAAGTTCTGAACAAGGAAGCCAAAAACACCGCGCCCACCGACCAGCAGGCGGCCGACGACACCGACAAGGACAACGACGGCTTCCCCGATGGCTCCTACGATCTGCTTATGATCGGCGACTCCGTGTCGCTGCGTGCCGTAGACACCTTTGACGGCGTGTTCCCGCACAGCCATATCGATGCCGAAAAGGGCCGCCAGTTCGATGCGGGCCGTGCGACATTTGAGGGCTATCTTCAACAGAACCTTGCCGGCAAGATCGTGGTCTTTGCACTGGGCACCAACGGCTTGGTAACCGACGACCAGATCGACGCCATCATGGACGATGCAGGAGATAAGCGTATTGTGGTGTTTGTGAACACGCGCAGCCCGCAGCCGTGGGTTGGCTCTACCAACCAGGCCATCGCCAACGCCGCTACGCGCTGCAAGAACGTACGCGTTATCGACTGGTACGGATACAGTGCCAACCGCAACGACCTGTTCGATGGCGATGGCACGCATCTATCGACCACTGGCGTGACTGAGTACCTCAACTTGATCCACGATGCCGTCAAGAAGGACCTGCCCGTACACCCCGAGGATCACGTCAACGATCCGCAGCCGGCAGCCGTCAAGTCTGCCACCGACGCACTCGTCAATGCGCTCGCTCTCAAGCCGCACAAGCTGGGCACCGACAAGTAACCCGCAGCAAACAACCCAAAATCACTCTTTTCGAGCCGGCCCCAAGAGGTCGCGGGCAAAAAAACGGGCCGCAGCCCATGGCGACGGCCCGTTTGGAGTCCAAAAGAGGCGTTAAGCGCTGTAGCCCATCGCTTGCAGCACAAACATGACGACTGTCAGCACCGTAATCACGGCGATAGTCGCCCAAGTGAGCACGTTCCACACACGGCCGTTGCGGTTGGCACCCATAATGTGGCGATCCGCCGCGATAACCACCTGGAATACCAAGACTACAGGCAGCAGCACGCCATTGATGACCTGCGAGGTCATCATAATCTGGAACAGATCAACGCCGGGCATAAGCACCAGCACGGCAGAGATACCGATGATGGCCGTAATGATGCCGCGGTAAACCGGGGCCTCGTCCCAGCTGCGGTCGGCACCGCGCTCCCAGCCAAATGCCTCGCAGATAGCGCTGGACGTAACGCCCGGCAGCACACAGGCAGCCAAGAAGCTCGCCGCGACCAGGCCCGAGGCAAACAGTACCGTGGACCACTGACCCGCAATAGGCTCCAGCGCGCGGGCAGCATCGGCGGCATCGCTAATCTGAATACCCGCCGGGAACAACACCGTACCGGTCGTGATGATAATAAAGCCGGCAATGATATCGGCGGCAAGCGAGCCGCTCACAGTATCGATGCGCTGCAGCACGATATCGTCCTCGCCCGCGTTCTTATCGACCACGTTGTTCTGCGCCAAGAAAATCATCCACGGCGCGATGGTGGTACCGATCGTTGCGACCACGAGCGACACGTAGCTGGGGTCATTTTGAATGTTAGGCACGACCAGGTCGACCGCGACCTCACCCCAGTTGGGGCCAGCCATAAACGCGGCGACAATATAGGTCACGAACACGCAGCTCACCAGCAGCAGAATCTTCTCGATGCGCTGGAAACTACCCGACATGGTAAGCATCCACACCAGCAGCGCTACCAACGGCACCGAGATGCTCGCCGGCACGCCAAAGAGAGCAAGGCCGCTGGCGATGCCCGCAAACTCCGAAATGGTCACAGCCGTGTTGGCGATCAACAGCGCCGCCATAGCAAGTACACTCTTGCGCACGCCAAAGCGCTCGCGAATGAGCGATGCCAGGCCCTTGCCCGTGACGCAGCCGCAGCGCGCCGCGGTCTCCTGCGTCACGATGAGCAGCACAGTCATGACGGGAAGCATCCAGAGCATCTTGTAGCCATAGCTGGCGCCCGCGCTGGAATACGTTGCAATGCCGCCGGCGTCATTGCCCGAAAGCGCCGCCAGCAGACCGGGACCCATAGCGCCAAAGATGGCCGCGATGGTCAACTTTTGCTTGGTGCCCGACTTTTGCTTGGTATTTTGCACGCGACCACCTAACCCATGACCGACATGGTGAGCAGCACCGCAGCGGCGCAGTACGCTATGCACGAGATCATGACGGCAATAACGTTCATGGCGGTGCCCGACGTGTTGAGGTCATGCTCGTCACGCCAGAACAGCACCATCAGGTAAATCACGGCGCTCATGTTGCCAATCAGACAAACGATGGCCGCGATGTTAAAGCAGCCGGTAAAGAGTTGCTCCTCAAACATAGGCGCGTCGAGGAACGCGGCGGTGCGCACCAGTTGGGCGCACAGGTAGGTCACGAGCGACAGAATCAGGCCCATGCCCGTGCTCTGGAAGAAAAATCCCAGATACGGCTTGGGCTCATCGTCATGGCCGTCGTACTCCAGGAAGTAATTCTTGACGAACGACACCATGCGCGAGGCAGCCAACAACACGAGCGGCATGGCGCACATGGGGAACACCACCAGATGCGCGGAGCCCAGCGCCGTCCCCAGCACTGTTGCCATGATGCACGAGGCAATGCCCCACACGACAACCCAGTACTGGCGATGCACAAACCAGCTGAGCACGTTCGTCGAGTCGTCCGACGCGCTATCGCCCGAGCCGACACCGGCGATCTGCAGGTCCTCCTGATGCTCCTCGGCGATAACGTCCATGGCGTCGTCGAAGGTCACGATACCCAGGATATGACGGTTCTCGTCGCAGACAGGGATGGCAACCAGGTCGTACTTGGTCATCTCGTCCGTCACGTCTTCCTGGTCCTCGTCGGGCGACACATAGACCAGGTCGCGATAGGCCAGCTGACCCAGCGTGGCGTCGCGGTCGGCTACGATCAGCGTGCGCAGCGAAAGCACGCCGGTCAGCATGCCGCTCGGATCCTCGGTATAGACGTAGTAGACGCTCTCGAAGTCCTCGTCGAGCTTGCGAATCGCCTCGATGGCGTCGCCGACCGTCGCCGTGGCGGGCAGCGAGACAAACTCCGAGGTCATGATGCGGCCGGCGGTGTTGTCCTCGTAGCCCAACAGATTACGAATCGCCTTCTCCTCCTTGACGCCCATCAGGCGCAGGAGCTTCTCGGCCTTCTCATAATCGAGTTCGTCGATCAGGTCGGCAGCGTCGTCCGGGTCCATCATGGCCAGCATCGACGATGCGTCGGTATCGGACAGGCCCTCGAGCATCTCGGTCATAAGCTCGTCGTCATCGAACTCCGAGATGGCCTCGGCGGCCTGGGCAGTATCGAGCTGCGCAAACACCTGCGCACGCAGGCGCGGGTCGAGCTGCTCGATAATGTCGGCGATGTCGGCAGGGTGCAGCTCGCCGAGCGTCTTGTGCGACACCGAGAGTTGAATGTTCTTGGTCGAGCGGTCGAGCAGGTCCATGTAGGACCAAGCGATGATGTCCTCACTGAGCGGCTTGCCCAGGTGCTTCATAAAGCCTTCGACGATATGCTCGAGCGCGGGGCTGATGGCGCGCAGCAGACCGCGGGCACCGACCTCGGCGCCCAGCAGGCGCAGCTGGTTTTCGCCCGACATGGAAAACTTGATGTCGTTTACGCGCACGACCTTCATGCCCTGCGTGTCGACAATCTGCTTGTTGAGCACGTCGCGGGCAAGCAAGAGTTCGGTCGGCTGCAGGTACGAAAAACGGATTTCGGTGGCCGACGTCTTAAGGTGCACACCCGTCTCGTCGATACGGTCGACCCATTTGCGCCAGCTGATCATAAACGGCGTCTTGCCGGGACCGCGGAACGCGAGCGACGTCACGTGTGGAAAAACTTCGCCGGTAGCAATACCAAAATCGTTGACCACGCCGAGCTTTTCGCCATCGACGTCCAAGACCGGCAATTTGAGCATCTCACTCAGATAATTCAATGGTGCTCCCCATCATTATTCCTCCGAACGCGGCCGCGCGTGCGGCGTCCGGGGGCTTCTGGATATGTATACGCATGCGCGGGCGGCACGCCGCTCGACGCTTACACCCCGTGCATGCGCAAAAAGCACCTGCATGGGGTCATCGACTGTATGGTCGAGGTTTGGATTTCACCTGTAACCTTTCTCTTGACCCTCATTAACCGCAGTAACTATAGCATCAGCATCGCCCTGCGGCATCGAATTTATGCGCTGCACATTGCAGGCATACCAAACGCTGACGCATCCGTGACATAGCCATTGGGGACGCTCTTAAACGACTACCCAATGACTACTCTGTGGTGTCGTCGTCCTCGGCAAGCTGGGGGAACACGGCGTCCTTGGGCATGGTGGCCTTCGTCAGCGAGGTGAGCTTTTTGCTCAACGACGTGTCCGTCTTGACCAGGTCGCTGAGCGTCACGATCTTGTAGCCGTCGGCAATGAGGCCGTCGATAATCTGCGGCAGCGCCTCGAGTGTCTGCTCGGCGCATTCGTCTCTATCGGTGAGCAGCACGATATTGCCCGGCGTCACCGAATCGAGCACCGTCGAGACCTGCTCGTCGGCACCGTTGAGCAGCCAGTCGCCCGAGTCAATATTCCACGAGACCACGGCGGAGACCAGGTCCATCGCATCAATCCAGTTTTGTTCGTCAAAGGCAGCGTAGGGAGCACGCAGCAGCATCGTCTTCACGCCGGTCGCCGACTTAATCGCATCGGTGCCTTTCGTGATCTGTTCGCGTACCGCCTCACGGTCCTGACCCTTGAGCGAATCGTCGCTGTAGCTGTTGGATCCGATCTCGCACCCGGCGTCGACAATCGCCTTGGCCGTGGCAGGCGAGGCCTCGGCCGCATCGCCCGAAAGGAAGAACGTCGCGGTGACGCCCTTTTCCTTGAGCACCTGCAAGATCTGTTTGGTGGCGCCGCTCGGACCCTCGTCAAACGTCAGCGCCACGTACTTTTTGTTGCCCTTGGGCGCCACGCTGGCGCACGCAACAACGCAATCGGTGGCGGGCACAACCTCGCCGCGGTCTTGCGTCTTGCCTGACTGCTCACCAACCCACACCTCGGATCGGCCCTGGACACCCCATGTCTGCACATACTCGATAGCGCCCGTGCCCTCGACCTTGAGCTTGGGCTCGATAACCGCAGCCTGAACCTCGTGCTTCTCGTAGGTGTTACGGCCATCCTTGACCGTCACCTTCTCGCCGCCCTCAAGTTCGCGGCTATCCCATTTGCCCTGCTTCACGCGCTTGCCGTCGACCTTCACCGACAGCTTTTCGCCCCCATGGCGCTTGAGCACGCTGTCATCGACGGCCAGCAGGTCGCCTGCGTCGTAGGTGTCAGTCAAATCCTGTTCGTCGATGAGATTCTGCAGCGTAGAGCCCACGCGCACCGCGGTCTTCTGGCCGTTGAGCTCCACGTCCACGCTGCGGTTGACGTAGCCCACGACGGCAGCGATAAACAGCACGAGCGCGCAACCCACGGCGATCAGCGCATAGGGCAGGCGAGACGAACGACGGGGTGTGCGGCTGTTGCCGATGCGCGCGCTGCGATCGCTAAAGCCGCGGCTATGGTTGAGATACATCGCGCCGGGCTTACGGTGACGCTTGCGCTGACCGCTGGGCAGCTGCCCCAGGTCGCGGCGCGCCGTCGGATGCGCACCCGAACGCCCGTTTAAGTTGGATCCGTTTTGGCGCATGTGCCCTCCCCCATAAACACAGCAAGCCGGAGCAACAGGTCTCCGGCTTGCCTCCCATCATTTGGTACGTCGCTATTTTGTAGCTTTTGACGAGCCTCCGCTCGCCTTTTGGTATTCGTCCTTAAAGGCCTTGAACATGCCGCGCGTCTTGCCGAGCTGCTTGCCCAGCGCGCGACTGCCCTTGTCCACGGCGACCGAACCCTTGTCATCGAGCACCTTGGCGCCCTTCTTGACCTTATCGCCCACCATGACGCTTGCCTCGGCAGCCTTTGCGGCGGCGCCGCCCGAATACCCGAGCGACTTGACCTCGTCCGAAACGATCATTGCGCCGTCCGCATAACCGCGCAGCATCGTCGGCGGCACCTGCGTGTCACCGACCAAAACACTCGAAGCAGCACCGGCGGTCACATAGAATGCCTGCACGATGCCCGAACGCGGCTTGAACTCCACATCCGAGCAGTAGCCCACGACATCGCCCGACTCCGTGCGCACGTCCATGCCAACCCAGATAATGCAATCGTCCAGGTTGATGTCGAGGCGCTTGGCCGCAGCGGC
>CAJMPF010000046.1 GCA_905215195.1 uncultured bacterium
CCGAGGCCGCCGGGGAGGCCGCGGCCGCCTCCACCGCGCCCCCGCCGGCGCTCGTCGAGGCCGAGAACAGGCAGGTCAGGTTCCTGGCCGCCCGGATATCGGAGGCCCTCGACGAGGCCGGGGCCCTCGAGGCCGAGACGGCGGCGCTGCTCGAGGGCGACGAGACCTACGCGTGCCTGCTCACCGTGCCCGGCATCGGCCCGAGGACCGCGGCGCAGCTCGCGGTGTCGGTCGACATCGGGAGGTTCCCGGACCACGACCACCTGGCCTCGTACTGCGGCATAGCCCCGAGGGTGAGGAGCTCCGGCACGTCGGTGAGGTCGGTCAGGGCGTCCAGGCGCGGCGACGCGAGGCTCAAGTCCCTGCTGATCTTCTCGTGCAACAGCCTGGTGAGGTCCTCGGGGCGCTACGGCGAGTACTACCGGGCCTGCAGGGCGCGGGGCATGGGGCACGGGCGGGCGCTCAAGGCCGTCGCGAGGAAGCGGCTCAGGGCGATATACGCCGTGATGCGCGACCGGGTGCCCTACCGGGAGTAGCCCCGACGGTTGACAAAACTATAGGAACACCCAACGACTAGGCATGAAAAAGGCAAGGCATAAACCTTCTGGTCATGCCTTGTCTTTTGAATGACAAATTATCGCTCTGGACGGCGCGCAGCATCGACCGAGCGGCGGAACCTCTAGAGCAAGGTAACGCTAAAGCTGCGCTTGTCCGTCTCGCCGGGAGCCAAGGTGATGGTGTTGACCTTGTGCTCAAAGACGTCGTCCTCGGTGTCCGTGGTGGTATGACCGGTCCAGGGCTCGAGCGCCACAAACGGGGCGTCGTTGGCGGCAGACCACACGCCGATGTACTTAAAGCCCTCAAAGTCGATCTTGACGCCGTGGCCCGACTTGCGGCCGCGCAGCGTGAGCGTGGAGCCCGGGGTATCGGTGAACATGATGGCGTCGTTATCGAAGCTGCGGTGCGTGATGGGCAGCACGTCCGAGTTATCGGGAGCCTTGTAGCTACCCTCGAACGTCATGAGGCCATCGGGCGTGATGATGGGGGCCTCGTTGGTCCAAGCCTCGGTAAATGCCAGCTCGTAATCCTCGAACGCCTCGTCCTCGGCACCGGGAGCAGGTACGTTAAATGCGGGGTGGCCGCCCACCGAGAACGGCAGGTCCACGTCGCCGGTGTTGGTGACGGCAAAGGTCTGCGTAAGGGTGGCGTCGCCGGTCAGGGCATAGGTCATGTTGAGCTTAAAGTGGAACGGAAAGGCCTTGAGCGACTCGGGCGTGTCGGTGATCTCGTAGGTAACGGACGAACCGTCCTCCGACATCTCGACGATCTTGTGCTCGACAATGCGCGCGATGCCGTGGCGCGCCATCTCGCAGGTGCCGGCCGCAGACGTCGCCGTGTTGTTGCGCAGCGATCCCACGATGGGGAACAGGATGGGCGCGTGCTTGCCCCAAAAGGCCGGGTCGCCCTGCCACAGATACTCATTGCCGTTGAGGGCAAGGCTCGTGAGCTGGGCGCCCATGGAATCGATGGCCGCGGTAAGGCCGCCGCGCTTGATGGTAGTGACGGTGGACATGCTACTTCCTCCAATAGTGAACAACGGTGTCGAGGGATATTGTCCCACTCTTGGCGGCTGGGTTGAGCGGCGGGCGCAGTTATTGAGCAATAGCGTAAAGGTCAAACCCGCCCTGCGGCGCGCTATCGACCGTGTCGGGCGCTTGCGAATTAAAACTCACCGGAACCATGCGCTTTGAGGCACGGTAACGCGTGCCATCGGTGGCGACGGGCGGCTCATCCACCGTGAGCTCGTAGTCGCCGGGCTTAAGCTCGATGCCGTCACCTTCGGAATTGACGTATTGATACTCGTCGATTGTTTGTCCCTTGAGCGTGCGGCCCACGATATGGACGAGCATCTGGCTATCGCCGCGCGCGGTATCCCACGTCGCGCCGTCCTTAACCTCGACCGACACATGCACCGAGCGCGTGCGGCTGAGCGATTGCTCGACAGACATCTCGACCTTGGCGGCGTCTTGGCGCTGCTGCTCGACATGGCCCCAGATGCTGCCGATTGCCGAGCAGGCGATAACGCCGGCCATGAAGGCGATGAGGATGGGGCCGAGCGGAGAACGGCGGCCCGCGTCTTCCTCACGAGCCAGGTCGGGGCGATGCGTGGGCGCAGGCGCCTGGGCGCCTTGCGCGGGCACGTCGAGAATGCTGAAAGATGCTGTACTGCCGGGGTCGATGGTGTGGCGCGGCTGCGGGGTCTTGGCCGGCGAGATGGACATGTCCGCCGGCTCATCGAGTGTGGCCGTGGCATCGGCCTTAGCCTCGTCGGCCTCGGCCTGGGCCCAGGCCTGTTCAAAGGTTAGGGGTTCGGCGGAGTCGGAAGCGGCGTCCGTCTCGACGGCATCGTTGCCGGTCTCGTCCTCGTCGCTCGACACGTCGCGTGGCGCGGGCTCGTCCCACTCCTCGTCCGGAGCCTCGCCCTCGCTATACCACCATTCAAAGTTATCGATATCCATACGGGGCGCCCCTTAGGCCTCGCAAATAAACACTTGCCAGCCTTATACCCCCAAACGGCGCTGGAGCTCGCCGGCGCAGACAGGAAAACCGTCACAACATTCGACGCTTTCCCTCGTTTTTGAGATTTTCGCCGAATGTTGTGACGGTTTGAGTGCGGCAAAGGGACTATCTTTTTTCACATAGCAAGGGCCGTACGGATGGATGGGTCGCTAAGGGCCTCGCGGAGCCAAGGGGCCAGCTGCTCGGGGCGACCCTGCAGGTAGCCGTCGAGCTCGGACGGGGCCACGCGACGCACCTCTGAGATCTCCTCTTGGTTGATATACAGCTCGCCGGGCTCAACATGGGCAAGGTAGACCTCGCACCGCTCGCACTCGCAGCGACCGTCGCCGTGATCCTCGCGGTACACCACGTGTCCGAGGTGCTTGAGCTGATCGGGCTCGCGCGTAATGCCGAGCTCTTCGTTAATGCGACGCGCCGTGGCGGCCGCGACGTCTTCCCCGGGGAGCGGATGGCCGGCGCAGCTATCGGCCAGCACCCCGCCCCACAGGCGTTTGAGCGGACTGCGGCGACAGAGCAGCAGGTGCGCGTCTTCGCCCCGGCCCTCGACCAAAAGCGTCAGAAATGCCTGATGCAGGATGCCCTCGCCGGTATGGGCCTCGATGCGATCGACGGGACTGAGCGCCTCGCCGGTCGCGGCATCGACCGCCACGACCTCGGCGCCCGCGCCGCCCTCATCCCAGCCGGCGCGCAGAATGCGGGCTGCAACCTCCTCGGGCGCAAAATTGCCCTCGCCCACTGCAACCTTTGTCGTGTGCATACCCATGGGACCTCCTGTCGCCCGCGATGTACCTGAGACCATCTTCGCCTGTATTGCGACTATACAGGCAAGCTCTCCATGTGACAAAAGAACTGCCCCTCTGTCACACTCTGTTAGAGTTGCAGGAAGTGAATCCCGCTCATTCATGCGACATTGGAGTGACAACCTTGACCGCCGCAACCACGCCTAAAAGTAAGCCAACCGCCGCCGCGCTCTCCCCCGCGCGCACCAAGCTCTGCCTGGCGCTGCTCGTGCTGTTGGGATTCTCGCTCGGCTGCTCCGAGTTCGTGGTCATCGGCATCGAGAGCGACCTGGCGACGGAACTCGGCATCTCGCTTGCCACCGCGGGCCAGCTCATCAGCGTGTTTGCGCTCGTCTACGCCATCGCGACGCCGGTGCTTGCGCTCAGCACGGGCCGCTTCCGCCGCTACCAGCTGCTCGTGTGCTATAGCATCGTCTTTGTGCTCGGCAACTTGGTCATGGCGTTGGCCCCCAACTTCCAGGTACTGTTTATCTCGCGCATTGTCCTGGGGTCTGTCTCGGGTGCGCTGCTCGCCGTGGGCGTGACGTACATCCCTGAGCTGCTATCCCCGCAGCAAACCTCACTTGCCATCTCGGTCGTGTACGGCGCGTTTTCCGTGGCGATGGTCTTTGTGACCTCGATTGGCAAGTTTGTGGCCGACACACTCGATTGGCACGTGGCCATGTACGGCACGCTGACCTTTGCCGTTTTGATCTGTAGCGCGCTCGTGGCGTTTATGCCTCGCGCCGGGCAGACCGATGAGCCCGCCACCTTCCGCGAGCAGGCGGGGCTACTACGCGAGCCGAGTATCATCACCGGCATGCTCATCTTCTTGTTTGGCGTGGGCTCGGTCTACGTATTCTACGGCTACGTGACGCCTTATCTGGAGCAGGTGCTGGGCATGGATACCGTTCAGGCGAGCACCACACTTATGGCCTATGGCGTGTTCTGCCTGATCTCGAACATCCTGGGCGGATGGATCGATGCGCGTTTTGGCATGAAGGCGCTGCTGGTTACGTTTGTGCTGCAGGCGGCGGCACTGCTCGGGCTGTTTGCCGTGGGCACCGCCATGCCGCTCGCGCTGGTCTTTGTCTTTAGCCTGGCGATGCTCATGTACCTGTTCTCGGTCTCATGCATCACGCACTTTATGGACGTGGCACGCAGCCGCCATCCCAAGTCGATGGTGCTCGCAAGTTCGGTTGAGCCCATGGCGTTTAACGTCGGCATCTCGTTTGGCACCGCAGTGGGCGGCGCCGTGGTAAGCAGCGTTGGCATTGCGTACGTGGGCGCAGTGGGCGCCGCGTTCTCGCTTGTGGCCTGGGCCCTCACGCTGGTGACGATTAAGCTGGCTCGCTGGGAGCGCCGTCGTCAATCAGCACGGCCCTCAATACGGGCATAGGGGCAAACATAGCCCAAGGTGGCGAGTAACCGGTGAAAACCGCCCAATATGAGTATGTTTATCCGCCTGGAAGCTTCAGCAGTGCAATTTCGTGTATTTGAGATACACGCTTTTCTATTATTTCGTGTATTTCAAGTACATGAAATCGTACTAAACTATGTATCTGAAGTACACGAAATTGGAAAGGCGGCCCCATGCGCAGATCAATCGAGTCCGTTATCGAATCATGGGCGACAAAGGACGCCTCACGCCCCCTCCTCATCCGTGGTGCGCGACGCGTAGGCAAAACGTACGCTGCCGAGGAAATCGGCAGGCGAATCGCCGGCGATGCGTTTGTCAAACTCGACTTTCAGACCGATCTTGAGCTGATCGCTCCGCTGTTCGATTGTCCCACCGACGACGTTGACACCATCGTGGCGCGGATTTCAGACTATAAACGCGCCCCCATTCGCAAAGAAACCACCTTCATCCTGTTTGACGAGGTGCAGCTCTGCGAACGGGCGCTCAACTCGCTTCGCTTTTTTTCGGGTTCGGGCTGGCGCATATGCGCGACCGGCAGTCAGCTCGGCGTCGCCACGCGCAAACGTAAGCTGCCTTTTCCCAGCGGCGTTCGTCAAGAGACCATGCATCCTATGTCGTTCGAGGAGTTTCTCTGGGCGCTCGATGAGGAGCAGATGGCCGATGCCATTCGTACCCACGCCGGCACGCTCGAGACCTACGCCGCGCACCAAGCCGCACTCAGCCTGTTTCATCGATACCAGATCGTGGGCGGCATGCCCGCCGCCGTCAACGCATATCGCAAGACGTTATCCATCGAGGATGCGCGCGTCGAGCAGCGCGAAATCAACGAGACCTATACCGCCGATATGACCGACCCCGAAAACGGGATCAGCGGCGTGGCGGCACGCAAGGTCTGGCGCTCCATTCCGTCCCAGCTGCTGAGATCGTCCACAAAAAAATTCAAGTACTCCGAGGTCGAACGCGGAGGCCGTCGCGCCAAGCTTATCGAGCCGCTCGACTGGCTCGAAGGCGCCGGTATCATATCGGTCAACAACCTGACCGAAGGCATCGAGCCTCCCCTCGTTCCCTTCGACGACGAAGATGGAAGTTTCTTTAAGGTCTATCTTCTCGATACCGGCCTCATGTTCTACAAACTCGGCATCAACCCGAGGCTCTGGCTCGACCTCAAAGAAGATTCCGCCATAGCGCTATCTTCCGACTTCCGAGGCGCCCTGGCGGAAAACTCGGTCATGCAAGCATTTTCGGGTAACAGCTTGCAGACGTATTACTGGGTGCCGCCGTCGTCTTGGAAGACGACCGGCGAGCTCGATTTTCTACTTCAGACCGACCGTATGGAAATCGTGCCCGTCGAGGTAAAGTCCGCACGCAACGTGCGCGCGAGAACCCTCGGGTCGTTCATGGACAAAGCCCGATCGCCATATGCCTACATTTTGTCCGAGAACAATTTTTTCCGCAGCGAAACCGATGACGGGCGCGAGCTACGCCACCTCCCCTTGTACGCAGCGGGCTTTATTGGAGCAAACTGCCTCAAGAGCAGTCTGTAAGCCCTGCACGACCGCCTAGAAAGGAAACCGCTCATGCAACGCATACTGTTTATCTGCCATGGCAACATCTGTCGCTCGACGATGGCTGAGTCGGTGTTTACCGAGCTGGTGCGGCGCGCCGGGCGCGCGGGCGAGTTTGTCATTGACTCCGCTGCGACCTCGACCGAGGAGATCGGCAACCCGCCACACCACGGTACCGTTGCCAAGCTGCGCGAGGTCGGAATTCCCGTCGTCGCACATCGTGCACGTCAGGTGCGTCGCGCGGAGTATGGCGACTGGGACCACATTGTCTATATGGACGACGAGAACGCGCGTGGCCTGCGTCGCATCTTTGGCGACGACCCCGACGGCAAGATTACGCGCATGCTCGATTGGACCGAGCGCCCCGGCGACGTGGCCGACCCCTGGTACACTGGCAATTTCGATGCCACCTACCGCGACGTACTCGACGGCTGCACCGCTATGCTCGAGCAGCTGTAGGCAATCGAGGTCGCGGGCCACGCCTTTGTCACATCCGGGACTAGCCCTAGACCGGCTTGACCTCCAGCTTTATCCCCTCGGCGCAGGAGTCGCCCAAAACATCCGAAAGGGCCCAGGTCGCATATAGCGGCAAATAGAGAACCGCTCCGTTGCGCTCAACGTTGCCTCTCGAGAAAACAATCCCGAGCCTTACGCCATATTCAGCCGTATCAAGCACATGACCGAGCGCAGCGTGCGCGTGGTAATAGGAGCCCGATTTAACCTCGATCGGAACAGCCGTCCCATCCGGTCCATCGACCACAAAGTCCACTTCACCGCGCTTTTTTGTCTGATAGTAGTAAAGCTGGCGATTTTGGGCAGTCAGCTGCTGGGCCACCACGTTTTCGTAAATGCCGCCCAGATTGGGCTCCTTGCTATCAAGATACGCCGCTTGGGCGACTCCAACGGGGTAGCGCGCCATCAACATGCCCGTATCCGATTGATATAGCTTGAACTGCGATGGCCGTGCCGTCTTGAGCAGGGGCGATTTTGGCTCGGTTACGATATCGGCTTTGAGAGCAACGCCGGCATCGACAAGCCATACAAAATCTCGCTGATACTTCTCGTAGTGAGCCTTGGGGTCAATGGAATTGAGCACGAAGCGCTTGTTTTCGCCCTCGAGCATAATAGGGAGCTGATCGTAGATGCTCTGCACCTGAAGGGCTCGTCCGCTTGCATACTTGGAGATATCCCGCCGGTACTGTTCGTTGAGCTCTGACTGTAGCTGACGAACAGAGGCAAGGTCGCCCCGCGTGTCAAGGAAACGCTGCACGACCTCCGGCATTCCGCCGACAACGGTATAGGTCCTGAAGTTTGCCATCATCGCGTCATGAATGTAATCAGGAATGGGCCTCTCGCTGATACACGCGTCACGTATCGTTTGGCGAGCCCCCTCGCTCACCCCGGTTGCCCAGCAAAACTCCTCAAAATCGAGCGGGAACATCCTAAGCTCGTGGACATACCCCACGGGATAGGACCTGACGCCCTTGAACTGGGTCCCGAGCATTGACCCCGAAAACGCCCAGCGGCACCTCCCGTCCTCAACAAGGAACTTTGCCATCGTCATGATGTCGGGGGCCTCTTGGACCTCATCGATAAACACGAGCGTTTTGCCTGGCGCAATCGACTTTCCCGAAAGAAGCGTCACCCTGCTGATGAAATCATCGGCATCCCGCGCCTCGAGAAGAGCATCTTTTGCCTGACGATTTTCCATGAGGTTAAGCTCGATGTAGGTTGCATGGTTGGCTTTGCCAAATGCGCGAATCGAATAGCTTTTGCCGATCTGGCGAGAACCCGTAATGAATAAGGCCTTTTGCTCGGCAGACTTCAGCCAACGCTCCAGCTCTGCCGCTATTTTCCTGCGCAGCATAGGCTCTCCCCTCGGTGTCATCAAATGAAATGCAAAGTTTTATACGCTTGATTATCGATGAAACGCAGAATTTTTAGAACCTAAAATCAAATGAAGTGCAGAGATTTGAGATTATAAGCAAAAGAAGGGGCACCACCGGCGAATGTGTCAAAGGGGCTGTCCCTTTGACACATTGCGCTCGACTACTCGTCAACGATCTCGGCAATCCAGACGTTCAGTGTATCGACTTCGGGGCAGCAGAACTTTGCCGTGCCGGGCTCGTTTCCAGGCACGGTCCCGCCATAGCGCAGGATATCGATATAGGGAAAGCCCACGTGACAGGCCATGGCGCACATCCTGCCGCGGTCCCGGTCGAAGTCGAAGACGTCGCCGGGCTTGTGACCATGGTGACAACGGCACGCACCCAGCTGGTCCACGCAGCTCACGCGGATACGCGGACGCTTGCCACGCGGCGCGCCGAGCGGCTTGTTCTCGCCCGCGGGCTTGATGCCGCCCTCGCCAGCATTACTCATGGTCAACCACATCCAGGCAGGCCTCGATGGGAAGGCCAGCCGACTTGTCCTCTTGGTCGGCATTGCGCTCGATAAGCTCAGCCACCACGCGCATGGCATCGGACGTCGCGCGCTGCAGACTCCAGCCTGCCATAACGCGGCCGACGAGCACCGCCGAGAACGTGTCGCCCGTGCCCGGGAAATAGACCGGAATGAGCTCAAAGGGAATCGTAAAGTACTCCCCCGCCACATGGTCGTAACCGATAACCGCGTTCATGCCATTGACTACGGCGCTCGTAATGACCACCGACTTGGCACCCAGCTCGCGCACGGCGTCCACAAGGGCGCGGGCCTCATCGGGCGTAATTTGCTCGGCGATAGGCCTATCGGCAAGCAGGCACGCCTCGGTATAGTTGGGCACCGCGTAGTCTGCGCACTCCAGCAGATGCCGCATAAGGCCAATCGTGGACTCGGGCACGCCCGCATAGAGCTTGCCGTTGTCGCCCATGATGGGGTCGACAAACACCTTGGTGCCCTTTTGCGCACGGCGGTGGCAAAAGTCCGAGATGATACGCGTCTCTTCCTCGGTCACGATAAAGCCGGTCGAGATGGCGTCGAACTCAAAGCCGAGCTCCTCCCAGATAGCGAGGCTTTGGCGCACGTACTCCGTGGTGTCGTGGATGTAGAACTTGGGATAGTTGAGCGTATCGGACACAAGTGCCGTCGGCAGGTTATGGATACGGTAGCCCATGTGCGACAGCACCGGCAGCATGGCGGAAAGCGCGACCTTGCCGTAGCCGCACATATCGTTGATCAGCAGCAGCTGAGTGTTCTTCATGAGGGTCTCCCTTGGTTCGGGCACGGCGCAGCAGCGCCACAGTGCGACTAAGTGTAGCGCAGGGAACGTTACGAGCGAAGTCGGGCAGCGTGAAGGGCAAATTGTTGCGGAAAGGTTACGGGAAGGAAGTTAGTCGTTGGGGACGTTCTTAAATGACTAGTCAAACAAGAACGTCCCCAATGACTAGTCGT
>CAJMPF010000047.1 GCA_905215195.1 uncultured bacterium
GCCTCCATCGAGACGCTGCTGAGACTGAGCAGGCTGCCCAGGCGCGAGCCCAAGACCTTCGAGGGCTTCGACTTCTCCAGGATCCAGGGCCGGGACGCGGCCGCGCTGGGCAAGCTCCCGTCGCTGGCCGACCTCTACGCGCACCGCAACGTCGCCTTCGTCGGGCCCGGCGGCATAGGGAAGACGCACCTCGCGCAGGCCTACGGGCGCGAGTGCTGCATGCGGGGGCTCAAGACCTACTACATAAAGGCGACCGAGCTCAGGGACAGGTTCCAGAAGGCCGTCCAGCGGGGAAACACCTCGCGGGTCGTCTCCTCGCTCGTCAAGCCGTCGTGCCTCATCGTTGACGAGGTGGGAAGATGCGTCTACGACAGGCCGTGCACCGACCTGTTCTTCGATGTCGTCGACAGGCGCTACGAGAAGGAGGGGCCGAACGCGATGGTCCTTACGAGCAACATCGCCCCGAGCGGGTGGGATGAGTTCTTCACGGGCGACGACACGCTCCTCTGCGCCCTCGACAGGCTGTTCGACAAGGCGTCGGTGTTCGTGATGCGGGGCCCGAGCTACCGCGGCAGGGGGCTCGACACCTACTCGGTGGAGGCCGTCCCCCAGGCGGTGAAGGTGAGGGGGATCCAGCCCGAGGGGATGTAGGAATGCGATAGGAAAGTCATAGATGCGGGCGTGTTGGCTAAAATGGGTCGGCCGGGATTGGTCAATCTCGGCCGACTATATTTGGCTAAAATAATCCGACGCTAACAACAATTTGATGGCACGCATAAGAGTTACCGATATTCTCAAACTTAATATTGCCTCGATACCTAAGCAGATGAAGTAAATGATCGACTATCGAAAGTAATATACTCCTAGAGTCGGAACTATGCCCAAATACCTAGCTGGACGAGGCGAAATACAGCTATCAGTGGAACTCAATTTGAAGGCATTATCCGAAGGATATCAAACCCAACCCGTGACATTCTATGGATTGCTAGAAGTGGGTAAAACCGTTCACCTTAATGCAATCGAATCCATTGCCGCAGAAAATGACGTGCTTATGCACCATGTTAAAGTCGAGGAGAATAAGGGGGCCATCGGACCTCTTGCGTCAATGCGCGGCTCGCTCACTCGATCTTTAAGCGCTCGAGAGCTCATAAAGATAAAGCTAGTGAATGGCCAACGCAAAATAGCCGACGCAGCAAGCATCAAAATGCTTGCAACGAGAGAACAACGATACGCCCCGTTTTTATCGTTTGCTGCCGCGCAACGAGACAATCTCGTTTCAGCGACCCAAAAACAAAACGATATAATCAGCACCACGGGAAAACGCAGCGTTCAACCCAGGAGGTCGACGTGTTAACGATACATTATGGGGACATGGATAACGTGATTTACAACACATCGGTCTATTTCGATAACGTGTACTCCCCCCAGTGGTTTGAAGATTCCTTTGCCCAACGTGTCATTAAATCTATCGACAAGGGCACTGTCGTCGGGCCCAATGCCATAGACACTAAGATCCTAGGCATCATCCCCCCCGAGAAACTATCAAGCGGCACCAAAACTCTGCTGCTTATGTACTTTATGCCGCAAAATGTATATAACGCCTCAAACTGTGGTGACAATTGCGCCTACTGGATTCTAAGAATCGCTGCGCAAAAGGACTTAACAATCAACCTCTACCATATATTAGATTTTGGAAACGGCAAATTTACGGTGACCGTTGCCAACACGGGCGACGTGGTCCACACGATGTTTGACCTTGTCCCCATAGCTGGAAAATGCCTAAGGGAGAACTCCTGATGCGCGGATCATACAAGATAATTATTCAAAATAACCGGGTTCAGTTTAAACTGACTATCAATAGAAACCTGACCATCATTCAAGGCAACAGCGCTACGGGCAAAACGACGTTGCTCGATATGGTGGCCGCCCACGAAGAATTAGGGGCACAAAGCGGCGTAACAGTAAGTTGCAAAGTGCCCTGTAAGACAATTGTTGGAAAGAATTGGCGCAGAGATCTCCAAGAGATTTCCGGCAGCATTGTTTTTATTGATGAGGGCAATACTTTTGTTCGATCAAGAGAATTTGCCCATGAAGCAAAACGTAGCTCAAACTACTACGTAATCGTCGCCAGAGAGTCACTGCGTCAACTGCCCTATAGCGTTGATGAAATCTACGGTCTTAAGAACACCAACCGAACCACAACGAAGTATCCCGTTTACTCTCGTGTCTACACCTCTACATATCGTATTTACGGTGATACTGATTTTAGAGGCGAGAGGCCCGAGCTTGTCATCGTCGAGGACACAAATTCGGGCTACGAATTCTTCAGTTTGCTATGCAAAAAGAGCAGCATTAAGTGCATCAGCGCGGGAGGAAAATCAAACATTTGCAACTGCATTATGGACGCACCGGAAAACGACATCCTCGTGATTGCCGACGGCGCCGCCTTTGGGCCAGAAATTGCGGAAGCAGCTGCTCTATTGCGCCGAAAGAACATCAAGCTATTCCTACCGGAATCGTTTGAATGGCTCGTGTTGAAGTCGGGATTATTCAACAGCAAACACATTAAGGACATGCTGCTTAACCCCGCTGAACATATCGAAAGCTCAAAGTTCTTTAGCTGGGAGAAGTTCTTTACTGCAGAACTCATCGAATGCTCACGAGACACACGTTTTCGATATGACAAGAGCTGCTTGAACGAGGAGTACTTGAACCCCACCGCTCTTGCGGCTCTTGAAGATACTTTGCCGGAACTTGGCATTACTTCGCACTAAAACGAGAAGTACTCACTGTCGGAGGATAGGTTTGGTCCGAGCCACGGGTCGCCATCGAGGAAGAACTCAGGCCAGCGCCGCATGAACAGTGCCTGCTCGCGCTTCCAGCGGCGCAGCTTTTCCTCGTTGGCCTCTTCCCTGCCGCGCGAGGTGAACTCGTAGTGATACAGCTCGGCATAGGGCGTAAAGATGGTGCGGAAGCCCGCCTCCCACACGCGCAGACAAAAGTCTGCGTCGTTAAAACCGACGGCAAATTCCTCGTTATAGCCTCCGACCTGCTCAAATACGTCGCGTCGCACCATCTGGCAGGCGCCCGTCACGGCGCTAAAGTTGCCCGGGCGCACAGCACGGGCAAGATAGCCCTCGCGCTTTGCCGAGAAGTCCTGGTTGGCATGGGCAAGTGCGCCGCGCACGCCAACCAAAATGCCGGCATGCTGCACCAGATGATCGGCAAAGTAGAGTTTGGCGCCCACCACGCCCGCATCGGGACGCTGCAGATAGCCCATCATCTCTTCGATAAAATCGGGGCTTATGACCTCGGTATCGTTGTTGAGCAGCAGCAGGTAGTCGCCCTTGGCGTGCTTCACACCAAAATTGATGATCTGAGAGTAATTGAACTCGCCCGGCCAGTACACAACACGTGCGTTACCCTTGCCTTCGGATACTACAGCCACGCGCTCTGGCAGGGTTTCGTAATACGCAAACGTCTCCGGGGCTTTGCTGTTGTTCTCCACCAAGACGATCTCGTAATTGGCATACGTTGCCTTCTGAGCGATCGACATCACGCAGGCATCGAGCGTCTCAATGTGATCCTTGGTGGGAATCACAATACTCACCAGCGGCGCAGACTCCGGCAGCGCATAACGCATGCGATAGACAAACGGCGTCTCGGTCTCCTCGACCGTTCCGCAAATGCCCAGCGCGTTAAAGTGGCGCTGCAGCGCAAGACGGCCGGCTTCGATAGCATACGGCTTGCTATCGGCAGAGCCGTCGGCGGTCGATCCCGGATGCACGCGCCAGTGATACAGCACATGCGCAACGTGCTCAAAGCGCGCGCCGGCTGCAAGGCAGCGAAGCGTCAAGTCGTAGTCCTGGGCACCCGCAACGTCTTCCGGGGACGTGCCAATACGATCGATTAGCGCCTTCTCCACCATCAGGAAATGCGTCACGCAGTTATGGCTATAGAGCAGATCGACGTTGAGCTGCGTCTTAAAGACAGGCTGACCCCACTCCCCCGTTTTCTGGAACATGTCCTCGTCGCAGAACAGGACCTGGGGGCGCTCGCCCTCGGCCGCCTTATTCAGCGCGGAAACATACTGGAATAACGCGTCCGGCTCCAGAATGTCATCGTGGTCCAAGAACGCGATGTAGTCGCCCGTCGCTTGCTCGATACCTGCGTTGGTGTTGACCACAATGCCGCCGTTGCCGGGAAGCTCGATGCGACGGATGCGCTCGTCATTGGCACTTGCCGCAAGATTGGCCACCGCATCCCATTCGGGCGAGGCGTCCATAAGCAACAATTCCCAGTTGTCATAGCTCTGGGCTAGCACCGAGTCCAGCAGCTCGCGCAGGTAGACCCGATCAGTCTTATAGCACTGCACCACAATGCTCACGAGTGGTCTATAGGCAAAAGCCACCGAAGCGACACGCTGGCACGCTAAATCGCCCGGCTTTGCGCGATGCTGCTCAAACCAACGTCGATAAGCCGCGTCGTCTGCACGCGCGTCCTTCATGCGGTTCCAGCTGTCGTCGACCATGCCGTTGTACAGGCGACCATCCATAGCGCAAAAACCGCTCTGGATCTGCTCCGTGGGATCGCTCGCAATCGCGACAAAATCTCGTATAACCTGAGGCATCTCAACGCTCAGATACGTTTTATTGACGTGGCATCCGTTCTGCTGCGGCACATCGACCTGCGATTCAAACACATGCACGGTAGCATCGATGGCATTCATATGCGTATCGAAGATCTGGAGCTCAGGCGCGCACTGGGGGTCTCCCGCCCACTTGACCTCAAAGCGCCACACCGCGCCGTCGTCTGCCGGCAAATAGCGAATGGCATCGATCTCGTAGCGACCGCAGCATTCGCCACGCTGCGCATCGCGGATAAGCGCGCACAGCGCAGGCTTTGCTTTGTAGTTAATCTTGGATTCCAGCTTGGCCACGCGGCTATCGAGACGAATGGCGCCCAACCTTTGACCACCGGATGCAAAAACGACATCCATCGACGTACCATCCAAAAACGGAAGCACCAAGACGGCGAGCTCGTGCTCGTAATCGGCAACGGAAGGGCAAAGCGCCAGCACACGGCCATGATCGACCGGGAGCACCAGCGACGGCACACAAGAACCGCTCGTCGTCGCATAGGCAAACGCTCGAGAACCCTCCCGCTCGATAAGCGCGGCGACATCCTGACCGGCAAAACGAAGCAGCACAAACAGACGGCCCTGACTGCGGCAAAGTGCCAAACGCTTGATACTCATCTACACTTCTCGCTTTCCCAGGGCGTTCGCTGCCATGCGTTTACAGGCACCCAGGCGCCCAAACCTCAAGACGTCGTAATCGAACATGAGCTTTTTGCACCCACGGGCATTGGGGGCCTTGCTGGTAAGCGCCGCACGCACCATAGCAGCAACAGAAGGAGCGCATTGTGCGAGCGCAGCATCGCTGCCCACGACAGAACCGGCAAGTGCCGTGGCAACGGCAGCAAACACCTTGCCGCAGTCCGAACCCAGCAACCTGAGCGCATCGTACAGCACCAGGTCGCAGAGGAAGTACGCCAGGTCATCGGCATGCTGAGCATCGAGACCGTCGCGCTGCCAGTCAGCCAGCACCGCGGAGTAAATCTTCACGTGCTCCAGCAGACGTGTCTCGTCGTCGTAGCGCATGGTGTCCATGAGCGAACCCTTGCGCGCCACGCGGTAGTCGTACAGCTTGTTCGAAATAAGCGCGGTCTTGTGCGAACGACCGTACACGGCAAAATCGAAGACCTGGTCCTCGCCATACTTAACGGTTTCGTCGAACACGATCCCGTTACCCAGCAAAAACTCACGCCTGCAGGCGGTGCGCCATGCAAAGGGGCGAGATGCTTCCTTAAACAGCAGGTCAGAGCTATAGCCTTCAAACGACACACCGCGTGGACTCAGTGCATAGTTAAGCCACGGATACCCCGCCTCGAGCGGATACGGATTCGCGCCAAAGGTCAAAACGTCGCAGTCCTCGCGCTCAAAGGCATCGACGATCACACGGCATGCATCGGGCGTAAAGCGGTCGTCGGAATCCAAGAACGCGACGATAGGCGCCGTGGACGCGGCGATGCCTGCATTACGCGCACCGCCGTTCTCCTTATCGACCAGCATAAAGCGCGCGTCCTTTTCGCAATAGGCAACCGCAATATCGCGCGAGCCATCCGGCGAGCCATCGTTGACCAGCACGCCCTCCCAATCGGGCATGTCCTGCGCAAGCAGGGAGTCCAGGCACCAGGTCAGGCACTCCTCCACTTTATAGATGGGAACGACAACGGAAATCTTGGGGGTAGCCATAGTCAAGTGCTCCTACCGTGCGACCGGAACGTCATCGGGGTGCGGGTTGTCGCCGTAGGTGCGCTGATACGTCAGTACACGCCAGACCAGCGGCAGACCGCCTATCTTAAAGTAATGCTTAAACGTATTGAGCTTGCCAGGCTTCTTAAAGTCAAAGCGCGAATCGATATAGGCACGGGGCGACTTGACCATCAGGCGCAAGTCGGTCTCGCCACGCGGGTCGAACAGCGACAGATCAAAGCGACCGGCATCCCAATCGGCCTTGAGCTCGGGCGAGGCCTTCTGCCAAAACTGCTCGCGCAGCTCATCGACCAGGCGCTCATCATTCCAACGGTACGTATCGACCTTCATGCGCATTAAAATCCCCTGGAGCTGAGCCTTGAGCTCGGGACGCTCATCCAAAAAGCGCTGCATCTCGGCATATTCGTCGCATACGCAAAACACCTTGTTGGGCGAATTAACGGAGCTCTTCTCGTTATCTTGGCGATAGCACAAAATGGGGTCCGCAATAAACGCGGCACGCTCGGCGCAAGCCCAAACCTTAAAGTTAAAGCCGGCGTCCTGATACGAGGCGCCCGGCGTGGGAAGGAACCGAATCTGATTGTCGTTGAGGAACTCACGCCGATAGATGGCAGACCAAATGGAAGGTTTGCGGTAGAAGATGCCCGGGCGATCGATGGGGCGATACGCGGCGCCCGTCATATGCTCGTCGATGATCTCAAACAGCTCACGGCGCTCGCTGGGCGTGGACCAATACAGGCAAAAGTCGCCCTTCACCACATCGGCATGCTCAGCATCGGCCTTGGCGACCAGCTTTTGGAGCGAATCCTCAAACATAAAGTCGTCGGACTCAAGGATGCCCACGTACTCACCGCGCGCCATCTCCAGGCCGCGGTTCATCGAGTCGCCGTAGCCGCTGTTGGCTTTGTCGATCATCTTCACACGGGGGTCACGCTCCATGTACTCGCGAATGATATCCGGCGAGCTATCGGTGGAACCATCGTTGATGCAGATGATCTCGATGTCCTTGAGCGTCTGCGCCACGGCGGAATCGAGGCACTCGCGCAGGTAGCGTTCGACATTGCAAATGGGAACAAGCAGCGAAACTTTAGGGGTATCAGAGTTCTGCAAGAGAACCTCCTGTTGAATAGCGTGTAACAGGGTTATTTTAGCAGCCGGGTTGCGGCGGGCGGCAGCGCTTGGAATTATACAAAGCGCTCCAGGCAGGCTTTGAGACCGCGAGTCGAAAGATAGAACAGCGTGGCATCTGCCATCGAAACGCCCGAGGTCGCCGCAACGAGCTTGTGGGCAACACGGCGAACGGCGCCCTTAGCAGGCATATCCGCCCACTCCGTTCCCATAAACGTCGTGAAAGCCCTGTTGACGCGAGCCGCCACGCGATGGAAGTCATCGGCATCCAAGCGCGCCAGGTCGAACACAATTAGGTCCAAAAACCAAGTTATCAGCTCGCCGGGGCACAGGTCCAAAAGACCGTAGGCCGCCCAGTCCTCCAAGACCTCCTCGAGCATCCTCATGTGGGCGTCAAGCTTTTTGGCGCGAGCCTCGGCACTGTTGAACTCGTGCGTCGCCGATTCGCTCTCCATCACGTAGTGGTAGAACTTGTCCGGCATGACGACGGTCTTACGGGCAAGCGCATAAGCCGCAAATTGGAAGACGACGTCCTCGCCCAAAGCCAAACCGGGGGCGAAGCGAATACCTTCGCGATTGAGCAGCTCGCGCGAAAAAGCCGCACGGCAGGCATAGGGCTGCGCATTCGAATGGAACAGCAGTTGGGGATCACGGGCGCCAAAGATACCAGCTTTGGGGCTCATGAGTTGCTGGACGCGTTTGGGGGCAGCATCGGCAGGTTCACAGACGCCGCCAAAAACGGCGGCCTCGGCATCTGCAGATTCCATGGCATGCAGCACGCGCTCGATCGTCTGGGCATCGATGTAATCGTCGGCGTCCACAAAAAAGACGGTCTCGCCCTCGGCGGCATCGATTCCGGCATTTCGAGCACACGAGACGCCCGCGTTTTCCTGGTCAATCACCAGTACGCGATCGTCGGCCTGCGCGATCCGGCGCAACACGTTCAACGAATCATCGGTCGAACCGTCGTTAACGCAGACAACCTGAATCGAGCGCTCGGACTGGGCCAACAGCGAATCGAGGCATCGCTGAATAGAACGCGCAGAGTTGTAAACGGGGACGACAATGGTAGCTTTAGGACACGAGACCTCTCCCATGCCGACCTACCCCCTCAGCGATTCGATAAGGAAGGCAGCAACCACGCCTGGGCCTCCAACCGAGGCGTAATACTTAGCACGCCCCAAGGCACCATCCGTCGCAAAACTCGGATGCTCGTCAACCCAGCCCTCAGGATCTTTGAGGATGGCAGCGAGATTTGCGCGCTTCCACGGCTTGAGGTCGTCAAGCGAAAAGTCCCCGGCGTCCAAGGCCGCTTGGAACTCCTTGGCCATCTGAACCAGGAACTCCTTATAGAACTTAGGCGCCAAACGCACGTAGTTCCACATATACGAATCGTACTTAATGAGTTGATTGAACTTGAGCATGCGCGCGACATCGCCGCTTGCGTGGTCACGGGCATAATCCTCTCGAATCCAACGCTCAATCTCGGCATACTCGGTATTGACGCAAAAGACCTTAGCCGAAGAATTGACCGAGGAATTCTCGTTGTCCTGGCGATACGACAACACGGCATCGTGCAGGTAAATAGCCTTATCGGCACACGCGATCACCTTAAAGGCGAATGACGTGTCCTGAAAGGATGCCCCCGGAGTCGGCAGGAACTTAATGCCGTTGCGCTCAAGAAAATCACGACGGTACACGGCCGACCAAATCGACGGCTTTTGCTTAAAGAACTGCGTCGTATCGCTCGGGTGCACCGGCTTGCCGCAATCCTGAGGTCTAAACATCTCGTGCAGTGAACGGCGCTCCTCGGGCTTAGACCAGTAGAAATCAAAGTTCGCCTTCGCAAAGTCGGCATTATTGCTATCGGCGGCCGAGACAAGCTTTTCGAGTGCGTCGGACGCCATAAAGTCATCGGACTCCAAGATGCCAACGTACTTGCCACGCGCCATCTCCAGGCCGTGGTTTATCGAGTCGCCGTAGCCGCTGTTGGCCTTGTCGATCATCTTGACGCGCCCATCGCGCTCCATATACTCGTGGATAATCGCCGGCGAGTTGTCGGTCGACCCGTCGTTAATGCAGATGATCTCAATATCCTTGAGCGTCTGCGCCAGGGCGGAATCGAGACACTCGCGCAGG
>CAJMPF010000048.1 GCA_905215195.1 uncultured bacterium
TCAGATGAACGATATAAACGCGAATCAAATGAGCACTGTGAGGCGTAAGGAATGGTGTCGAGCTTTGAACAAGATTCCGTATGCTTGTGTCACAGCGCGTGATATCGCAATGCTCATGAACGTTTGTAAGACGACTTCAATTGAGATTCTAAAAGCAGCGGGTGGAATCAAGATCGGTCGGGCCTGGCGCGTCGACAAAGCTGACCTGATCACATACCTTGCCGGTCTGGAGTGCGATAACAATGACCGCTAAGACCGTAGCCTCACTGCTCGACGCCGCGTTACCCGTTGGCGGTACGCGCGGCGTCGCCGCGCACGTCGCCGACGCGTGTGGCGCTGCCGAGCGTACCGCCAACGGTCCTGCGCTTGTCGATAATACTGGCTCAGCGTACAAGATGGACTCCATGGATGGTGCCAATGCCCCCACCCCCATCATCCATATCAAGACGACTGTCACCCCTGGAGAGTGGTTGTTGCTCTGCAAGAAAGAGGGCTCGAGGAATGAGGGACGGGGTGTGGGGGTGAGGAATACTCCGAAACTGATTGAAGAGGAGAGCTCTAAAAGACTTGAGAAGATAGCGAGGAGCCAAGAAGCAATTGATGACGATTGGTTCGTGAAGGGGAAATGGCTCTGGGTTACCGGCAAGGATCAAGATGAAGCTACAGTTGAAGCGACGTTGAAGGCGATTGCAACGGGATCTGAGTTCGAGTTCGCTTCGGCGAAACAAATGGTGTCAGCCTGGAATAGCGCTGATTTGTACGGCTCGAACAACAAAGACAGGACTTTGGATAAGTATCGCTCGGTTCAGAACCTGCTAGTGTCGTATCTGGGTTATTCGAGGGACAAGACAGAAGTCAGCATGCTGTACGAGCTTCTCGACGAGCGTCGTCTAAATAAACTTGCGACCATTCTGTCGTCGATTTATTCAGGAAAGGAGCTGCGTAGCTACTATCTGCGTCTCGGCGCTAAAGCGGAAGAAGTCGACAAGCTGTTTGACTGTTTAAAGAAAACGGTTTGCACGACTGCGTAATGATCATCATCGACATTCGAATATAGTTGAGCCCGGCTATGCTGGGCTTTTTGATAAGAGGTTGCTAATACTGTATTTCTCTTCGCCGATTCGCCTTCAAATGAGCATTAACCGATAAATGACTTTATCTAAAATGATGACATCTGAGCTGTAACGAAGGAGTCACCATATGAAGACCGTCTACGATGCCCTTGACCCTATCGTCAACGGGTCGGCAACGACCAAGGAGAAGGGCGACAAGTACGAGGCGGCCTGCGTCTACTATCTCAAGAACGACCCCTTCTACGCGCTGTTCTTCTCCCGTGTCGGGACGATAGCCCAGGCACTCGAATGGGACGATTGCCCCGTCCACGACACCCAAGACAACGGAATCGACCTCATGGCCCAGACCGCCGAGGCGGGGGAATGGTGGGCAATCCAATGCAAGTGCTATGACGGCGAGAAGGACCTTCCCAAGGGCATCTGCGACTCGTTCTTCGCCCATGCGGCATTTATCGACGGCGTCGACTCCCTGATGGTCATGACGACGGCGAAGGGTCCGGGAAAGAACCTCCAGAAGCAAATCGACGCCAGCGGATCCATGTACATCGATACCGCCAAGATGGCGGCCTCCAATATCGACTGGGCGCCGTTCATCGAAGGCGTTCCCGCCGGCGAGCGGGTGACCTACGACCTCCGCCCTCATCAGGAGCGCGCGGTCGCGGCAATCGAGGAGAAGTGGGCGGAGTTTGACCGCTGCAAGGCGATCATGGCGTGCGGCACGGGAAAGACCCTCATGTCCCTCCGTCTCGTCGAAGACTGGATCGGCCCCGCCGCCGGCACAATCCTCTTCTGCGCGCCGTCGATCTCCCTCGTCGGACAGTCCATGCGCGAGTGGATGGGCCAGAGCCGCGTGCCCATGTCCTCGCTCGTCGTCTGCTCGGACTCGAAGGCGTCGCGCAAGGACGACGTCATCCCGATGACGCTCGATTCATTCGAGTATCCCGCGACGACGAATCCCGAGAGCCTGTACCGCTCGTTCAGGCGTTGCAGGCACTCAAACCCCGACGGGCTGGTCGTCATCTTCTCGACCTACCAATCTATCGGCGTCATCCATGACGCGCAGGCGCTCGGCATGCCCGAGTTCGATATCGTCGTGTGCGACGAGGCCCACCGCACGACCGGCAACGCGCTCCCCGGCGTCTCCAAGACGGAGGCTTCGGCCTTCATGAAGATCCACTTCAACGAGAACGTTGCCGCCAAGAAGCGCCTGTACATGACGGCGACCCCGCGCATCTACGGCGAGACCGCCAAGCGCAAGGGCGCCGAGGAGGACTATACCATTGCCTCCATGGACGACGAGTCCATCTACGGCCCCACCGCCTACCAGATCAAGTTCGGCGAGGCCGTGGAGCAGAAGCTGCTTACCGACTACAAGGTCGTCGTACTCACCGTCCAGGAGGATGCCATCGGGGACCGCCTGCCCTCCCTGGAGAGCGACCAGGGCGTTAACGCAATGAGCCTGGAGCCCTCGGACATCGGCAAGATTATCGGCTGCTGGAAGGGCCTCGTCGATCACGGCGAGGGCGCGCCCGACGACGCGACCGGTCTCGGTGGCATGCTCGTCGTCGATGACGTCGAGACCATGGTGACCGATTGCAAGCCGCTACAGCGCGCCGTCGGCTTCTGCTCGACCATCAATGCATCGAAGACCATCACGGAGGCCTTCTCGCAAATCGTCGAGAAGTTTGCCGAAGACGAGCACGAGGAGCTCCCGCTCAAGTGCGAGCTGCGCCACGTCGACGGCAACATGCCGTCCGACCAGCGCACGAGAAACATCACCTGGCTCGGAGGGGACGTCGCCGAGGACGAGTGCCGCATTCTCACCAACGCACGCTGCCTCGCCGAGGGCATCGACGTGCCCAACCTCGACGCCGTCATCTTCTTCAATGCCAAGAACTCGACGGTGGACGTCGTCCAGGCCGTCGGCCGCGTCATGAGGCGCGCCGAGGGTAAGGACTTCGGCTACATCATCCTGCCCATTTTCGTTCCAGCCGGCATGACGCCGGAGGAGGCGCTCGACGACAGCAAGGTGTTCGCGAACGTCTGGAGCATCCTCCAGGCCCTCCGCTCGCACGACGAGCGAATCGAGGCAAAGGTCAACGCGCTCGCCCTCCAGCAGGAGGCCGAGAAGAACAAGGTTGTCGGATCGGCCAACCAGAAGGGGTGGGATGCCGGCGACCTCAAGCTCAAGCAGGAGGAGGAGAGCCAGAAGGCGGCAGAGATCACGCAGGGCGTGCAGATGAGGCTTACCTTCTTCCCGGTCGAGCGCTGGGAGAAGGCCGTCAAGACCACGCTGGTAAAGAAGTGCGGCACGCGTATCTACTGGGACGAGTGGGCCGAGGACGTGGCGAAGATCGCCCAGCGCCATATAGAGCGTATCGGCAAACTCGTTCGCGAGAACGACGAGGTGTCCGGTAGCTTCAAGACGTTCCTGCACGGCCTTCAGGACTCGCTAAACCCCAGCATCACCGAGCAGGATGCGGTCGAGATGATCGCCCAGCACATCATCACCGTCCCGGTGTTCGACGCCCTGTTCGGAGACTTCGAGTTTGCGAAGTCGAACCCCGTGTCCGTCGCCATCGAACGTTTCCTGGGCGTACTCGAAGAGCATAAGATTGAGGAGGCATCGGATTCCGAGGTCCTCGACGACGTGTATGCGAGCGTGCGCCGCCGCGCTGCCGCCATCCAGTCGGATGCAGCGCGTCAGCAGCTCATCCGCGACCTCTACGAGAAGTTCTTCAAGGTCGCGTTCAAGGCGACCTCGGACAAAATGGGCGTCGTCTACACTCCGACCGAGATCATCGACTACATCCTCCGCGAGACCGACCGCGTTCTCAAGCGCGAGTTCGGTCAGTCGCTTGCCGACGACCGCGTGCACATCCTGGATCCCTTCGCGGGCACGGGCTCGTTCATGGCGCACCTCATCGAGAGCGACCTCATCCCCGACGAGAAACTCAAGCGCAAGTACACTCGCGAGATTCACTCCAACGAGATCCTGTTGCTCGCGTACTACATCATGACGGTGAATATCGAGTACGCCTACCATGCCCGCATAGGCGGCGACTATCAGCCGTTCGAGGGTGCGGTGCTCACCGATACGTTCCAGATGACCGAGGAATCGAACACCCTCGATGACGAGGTGTTCTATGACAACACGGATCGCGTGCGCATCCAGAACGCGCTCCCGATCCGGGTGATTGTGGGCAACCCGCCCTACTCGGTAGGCCAGACGAGCGCCAACGACAATAACCAGAATGAGAAGTATCCGACGCTCGACAGCCGCATCGCGCAGACGTATGTCGCGAAAACGACTGCGACAAATAAGAACTCGCTTTACGATTCGTACTTCCGCGCCTTCAGGTGGGCGAGCGACCGAATCGAAGAGAGGGGCATTGTCTGCTTCGTAAGCAACGGCGGATGGGTTGACGGATCTTCCTCCAACGGGTTCCGCCGATCGCTCGTGGAAGAATTCAACAGCATCTACGTCTTCAACCTTAAGGGGAATCAGAACACTTCCGACTGGAAGCGTGAGGGCGGTAAGGTGTTTGATGCCGGCGCTAAGATCGGCGTCGCTATAACTATGTTGGTTAAGAACCCGGACTCAAAAGAGCATGGGGTTGTTCACTATCACGATATCGGCGACTATCTGAGTCGTGAGGACAAGCTTAGGCTGATCCGAGATTTTGCAATCAATGGTGATGTTGATTGGCAAACGATTGAACCCGATAAATATGGCGACTGGCTGAACCAGCGCGACGATTCGTTCTATGAATTTGCGCCGCTAGGAATAACGAAGAGAAAGCCTCCCTACGGCATGTTTACCATCTGGTCTGCGGGCCTTAAAACGCAGCGTGACCCTTGGGCGTGGGGATTCTCGCGTTCGAGAGTACAGGGGCAAATGGAGCGTCTGCTAACGAACATGGACGCTGAGATTCAAGCTGCAAAGAGCGAGGGGCGTGCAATTGAATATGATCCGATCCGCTTCAGCTGGACACGGCGCATGGAGGATGCTGCCAGGAAGGGAGAGCGGCTAGTCTATAACCGTGACGAGGTCGTAATGGGGTCGTATAGGCCGTTCTGCAAGCAATGGGTTTACTACGACCGTGTGATGAACGAAAGGACCTACCAGCAGCCCCGCCTTTTCCCTCTCGCGGCAAGCGGGAGGGAAAAGGCCGAAAGGACCTACCAGCAGCCCAATATCCTCTCAAAGATAACGGGAAAAGGCGGGGCCGAAATGACCTACCAGCAGGGCTCTCTCCGTTGCCTTGAAAACCTATGTATCGTGTATACCGGCGGCTCGGCTATGAGCGCAATGGTGACAAGTAATCTGCCCGACTTGCATTTCGTCGGAGATTCTCAGTGCTTTCCTCTCTACTGGTATGAGGAGGAGCAGACGGGTACGACCCTATTTGACGAAAACGACTATGTGGCTCCTGGTGGACAGACATCGCTGTTCGGAGACGGTGCAACCCATACCGAGAAGAGTTATTCACGCCATGACGCCATCACGGACGAGACTCTCAAAGTCTTTCGTGAGGTTTATCCGCATGCGTTTCCGAAGCGCTATAAGAAGGATGGCGGTATCGAGCTCAACAAGACCGATATTTTCTACTACGTCTACGGCATCCTGCATTCTCCCGAGTACCGCAAACGCTTCGAATCGAATCTCAAGAAAGAGTTGCCGCGCATCCCGCTCGCCGCGGACTTTGCCAGGTTCTCGGAGGCGGGTCGAAAACTCGCCCATCTTCATCTCGATTACGAGACGATTGACCCATGGGCATCGATCGTCGAGGACGGCGACTCGGCGAACCCCGGTCGTACGGTCAAGATGGCGTTCGGCAAGTGCAAGAAGGACGAAGAGCATCCCAAGGGCCAGGACATGACCGTCCTCAAGGTCGCCGAGAACATGACGCTGCGCGGTATCCCGCTTGAGGCATACGAGTACGTCGTCAATGGGCGCTCGGCCATCGGCTGGCTCATGGATCGCTATCAGGTCCGCAAGGACAAGGCGTCGGGCATCGTCAACGACCCCAACGACTACAGCGACGACCCGCGCTATATCGTCGACCTGGTCGAGCGCGTCGTGACCGTGTCGATGGAGACCATCGCTATCGTTAACGAGTTGCCAGCCCTGAACGAGAAGGCCCAGCCTGCCGACTGGCCCGCCGCATGGAAGGTGAAGTAACAGCTGAAGGGGATTCATGATTCGCGGATAGCGACGTTGCATATTGGGGTTGATGAACATCGCCCGATAGCGTGTCGCCGCGGGACGGATGGTTATCACAACTGCCCGGTTCTCGAAGGAGGCACGACGCTATGCAGAAGGTCTACTCGGCCAGACGGTCGTGCTCGTCGACGGCCCCGCGCTCGCCGGCCTCATGATCGACTACGGTGTCGGCGTGAGCACAAGGCAGGTTTACGAAATCAAGGCCGTGGACACGGACTTCTTCGAAGAATAGCGAGCAAGCGGCTACCTCGCGCCCTTCCGCCCGTTGCACTTCGAGCAGAGCACCTGCAGATTAGACGGCACGGTCTTACCGCCCCTAGCGACCGGCACGATATGGTCGATGTGCAATCCAACACCATCGGGCATGTACTTCCCGCACATCTGGCAGGTGTAGTTGTCCCTTCGCGCTATCTGCTCGCGCAGCTGTTTAGTCATCAGCTTCCGCTGGTTGCGAGCATGGTAATCCCTGAGCATCGCTTCGTCGTTAATGGCGGCGAGGCGGTTTCGCCTGTTCACAACCCAGTCCCAGCTCACGGCCATCACGCTATCGTCCACGGACACCTTGTAGGACGTCTTCACGTAGTTCCTCTGCCTGTAGCGTGTCTGCTCACGGCACGTGACAAACTGGAACGCGTGCGCGTCGTCGAGTGTCTCGGCGTATTGCCGCTCCCGGCGCTTCCGCAGGCTGCAGGTCTTCAGGTATTCCTCCTGCTGTGCCTTCCACTCCTGGATGCAGGAGCGCTCCGCGACTATCTTTTCCCAGTTGGCGGGCTCGAGCATAAAGCGATCTATCAGGTCGTCGATCTTCACGTTGCGCCTGCCGGAGACATCGAACCGCTCGACGAAGTATGGGTAATGAAAGGGATTCGCCAGGACTCTTCGCACCAGAGAGACGACGCAGCAGATGAGAACAATCGAGACAACGGCCGCAACGATGTAGGGAAGCAGATCGACGGCGACGAGATTTCCCCATTTATCGACATGATAGTAAGTAAACAAGATGGCTCCCATTCGCTCGTATTGGCATCAGATGATAGACCAACGCAAGCACTCGCCCTTTTACCACCCCGCCCAGACACAACCACGCAACCCCCACACCATGTTCGCTTTACAAAACCAAACGCCCGGCCGATACTGGTAGAAGCAAAACACGAACACGTGTACGGGAGGTAAGGCATATGATCATGAAGAAGCACTCCCTCGCGGGCACCTGCGGCATCCCCACGGAGGACCGCCGCATCTACATCCCGGTGGACGTCAACGGGACCGACGACCCCGACCGTGGCCCGTCCGACCCGGTCACCATCCACTGGCCCGACGGCCGCTCCTGGCAGGTCGAGTCCATCTACTTCCGCTCCGAGTTCGGCCGCGCCCTCTTCGGCAATCTCTGCGTGCGCTACGACGTCTGCATCGCAAAGCAGCGCAAGACGGTCTGGTGGGAGCACGGCGACTGGTTCGTCGAGCGTGGCAGCGGCATGGCGGTGACGCCCGCGTGACAGATCACACCAAGGACTTCGGCGGCGGCATCACGGTGCGCGCCCGCGGCGACAGGCCAGGTCGGCGCGTCCACAAGCAGTACGTCGACGTCTACGCCCGCGCAAACGCCGACGGGACCATGGTCCCCATCCGCGTCTGCTGGCCGGACGGGCGCTGCTTCACCATCGATCAGATCCTCGAGATCGAGCCCTTCGGGGCTATCGTGCAGAACGCCCAGACGGCCACCTACACCGTTCGCTTCGGCCAGTGGCGCACCCAGCTCATGCTCGAGCACTACCACGAGGAGGACGACATCCACGGGGCTGAGGACCACCTGCGCTGGTGGGTCTGGGCGTTCGACAACACCCTCACCAAGAACGACGTGGGGGTGTAGACCCGTCGCCGGAACGTAAACGTCGTACGTCAAAAGCCCTCTGTCCTCCGAATGTCCCGTTCAAAAAAGTGACGAGCGCTCGTCAGGGTCAAAATGCTGCATATCAAAATCGCTCAAGCAATCGGCTACAATGCGAAGTGGCGGGCAACGCATACGCGGTGCCCTTTCGCTTTAAGACCTCTTTGCGTGCTTTCCGGGCTACTTGGGGGTCTTTTATCATGTCACAGAGCAACCGCCAAACGTCAAAAACGTCCGCTAGGCGTAAGGCCATCAAGGCGCTCGTCGGAGTCGAAAGGTTTTCCTGTAATGCATGACGCGAGATTGTCGGCAAATCGGTCGATTTGGCCTGCGGCATATTCGACGATTCTGTCCGGATCCTGTAGGTCGCCGCGGGATGCCGCGAGGAGCGTCGCCGCGAGCCCGCGCATCTCGTAGCTGATATCGAAGATCTGGTTCTGCTCGGCTTCTGTCATGGATGCCCCTTTCCGGAAACGATGCGTAACCCATATTCTCCCCTTCGGGCCCGCCGCCGGCGGGCCCTTTTGCTGCCGCCGGTATCCGGCATGCGCCGCCGTATGGCCACGGCTCCGCGGCCGGGTGGCACCTCCGCTACGCCGCGTCAAGGGGGCCCATGAGACCCCGCACAAACCTCCGCTCCGCTCCGGTTGGTGGAGGTCGTCATGGACCTCCCTTGACCCGCCTTCGCTCCGGTGCGGCTTTGCAGGGAGCAAAGCCGACGACGACGCGCGGCGTCGCCATTCGGCTTTGCCCGCAGGGGCGAGATGTTGAGGGCAGGGTGCCCGGAACGGAGGAAGAGATGCAGCAGCTGATGACGAGGGAAATCGCCAAGACGGCTCCAAGGCTCTACGAGCAGGACGGAGCAGAGGACCCCACGGTCTATGCCCACTACTTCTCGTGCATGAACGGATGGGACTGGTGGCTGCTCGAGTTCGACGGCACGGACGAGGCGTTCGGCCTCGTCGAGGGCTACGACGACGAGCTCGGCTACTTCAGCATCAAGGAGATGGAGGAGCTGAACCGCCAGATGGGGTTCGCCGCCGTCGAGCGCGACGAGCACTTCTCCCCGAAGCCGCTCAGCGCCGTCAGGAGGAGGTAGCCGCATGGTCACGGTCGAGTTCGACTCCATGGGCGAGGCGGTCCGCCTCGCCCTCGTGGCCGGGGAGTACGTGGGCGGCGGCCTCGCCGTCCTCCTCCTCGACGCCACGGACCCGCGCTCCGACGGCTACATGGCCGAGTGGGGCGTGCTCACGGCGAACGTGCCGGCTGCGGCCGAGTGGTGCCGCGGGCACGGCAACATCGCCATCGACGCCGCGGTCCCCGCGGCACTCCTCAAGGCACTCGTGGCCGCCGGCATACTCCGGATGGCCGGCCGCTCGGCTGCGTC
>CAJMPF010000049.1 GCA_905215195.1 uncultured bacterium
GGGACGCGCTGCAAAACGGCATCTCGGGCGCGCAGGGAAACTAGCTGTTAAGCAGGCTACAGTTGCTCGGCCGGACGGTCGGGCGAGCTAAAGCCCGAATCAAAGGTGACGACGCATGAGGCATCGGGTCGGCGCTCGTGCACGATGCGCGTGACGAGCCCCAGCAGCTCCTCGTCGGATATGTCAAAGCCGTCGGGACGCACCAGGTCAAACGAAACGAACCCGTCGTGCTCGTGCAGGTCGTGGATGGAGAGCGCGGGATCGATCTGCATGACGCCGCGCTTGACCCAGCCGCGCAAGTCATCGCCGGTTGTCGCGATGGGGTCGCAGTGCAGTGTGATACCAATGCCCATCTGGCGCTTGATGTCGTGCTCGATGGTGTCCAGAATCTCGTGGTGCTCAAACGCGTCGCCCTCGCCGGGCATCTCCACGTGGGCGCTGGCAAACTGACGACCGGGGCCGTAGTCGTGCACCATGAGGTCGTGTGTGCCCAAGACCTGCGGATAGGACATGATCTTGTCGCGGATTGCCTGGACGAGCTTGGGGTCGGGCGCTTGCCCCAGCAACGGGCTGATGGCGTCGCGCACCAGGCCCAGGCCGCTGATGCAGATGAAGATGCCCACACCCAGGCCTGCCCAGCCATCGAGATCAAAGCCGGTCGTCTGCGAAATAAGCGCCGCCACCAAGACCGAGCCCGAGGTGATGACGTCGTTTTTGGAGTCCTGCGCCGTGGCGATGAGCGTTTCGGAGTCGATGCGATCGCCCAGCGTGCGGTTGAACGCTGCCATCCAGAATTTGACGAGCATGGACAGAACAAGGGCAGCCATGGAGAGCGCCGAATACACGGTGGGCGAGGGCTTGATGATCTTGGTGACCGACTCGAGGATTAGGTTGATGCCGACGGCACAAACCAGGACGGCGACAAACAGACCAGCCAGGTACTCGTAGCGGCCGTGGCCGTAAGGGTGGCCCTCGTCTGCCGGGCGGCTGGCAAGGCGGAACCCGAGCAGACTCACGATGTTGCTCGAGGCATCGGAAAGGTTGTTGAAAGCGTCGGCGATGAGGGAGACGGAGCCGGCAAGCAGGCCCGCGATGCCCTTGGCCAGGCACAGGGTGATGTTGAGGCCAATGCAGATGAGGCTTGCGGCAAAACCCGCGTTGGTGCGGCAAGATGCATCGACCGGCTCGTCCTCGCCGCCGGGAACAAGCGTATGTACCAGCCGATTTACAAATAGCATAGCGGTCGTCCTCACAATCATGTTTAAGGGGATAGTGTAGCTCGCGCGGGGGCGCCGTGCACCGATGCTCAGAAAATGCAGCAATAGTCTGCCAGTGCTAACGAGCGAGCCTTCTCGTCTGCCTGGGTGGTCCATTTTGGGCCACATGGGTATGGGCATGTGCCTGTTTGCTCGACATACTTAATGTCGACAGCCCCTGTGCAAAGGAGGACGTTTCCATGGACGAGATGTTTGCCATTAAATGTCAAAACTGCGGCGGCCCTATGTACTCGCACCAAGCTAAGCGCAGCTTTGAGTGCGCCTATTGCGGCACGGTCGTTCCGTGGCAGGCGGACGCCGGAGAGCCCAAGAGCGCTTTGGGTATTCGCCATACGCCGTTGACGGTGGTGGATGGACTGCTCAAACTCACGCATGTGTCGCAACTCGAGCGCCCGGAGGACCCGGACTGGTATTTCTTCAACGCGCACTGGCGCAATCAGTCGGTCCTGGAACATCTGCTGTGGGAGGATCGCGGCACGGCGCAAGAGTTCCAAGAGGTCACGCATGTGAGCATTCCTTGCCCCTTCTGCGGGGCGTCCTTTGAGGGCGAGTCAACGCAGCGCGTGTTTGAGTGCCCGTCCTGCGGCAACAAGATCGGCATTGCCGACCTGCTCAAGCCCGGTACCTTCAGCAAGCGTCTGACCATGGGCGTGGGTGCAGAGTATGTGCCGGAGCAGGGCATTCCCTGCGAAATCTCGCCGCAGCAGGCACGTGCCAACGCACTGCAGCTGGTGCGCCAGTATGCGGAATCCTTTGCCGGGCACGACGTGGAAGATGCGATCCAAAACGACATGATGCTCTTCTATTTCCCCATGGCGCTGGCGGACCTGCGCATGATGGCGTCCTTCCCGGGCAAGGGCCTGAGCAAGGAGACCTTGGTGTACTACGAGGTGCTCGACTGGGCATATCCCAGGGCAAACTACCTGGACGTTCGCCTCATGGGCATTTTGGAGCCGTGGGACTTTGCCAAGGTTGGGCCGTTTGACCCGGCCATGCAGGAAGGTGACTTTCGCGTTGTCTCCGTCGATGCGTCTACCAAGGACCAGGTGGTTATTGATAAGTTGGCGCTCGACGTTGCGGGCAACGACGCCGAGGCGGTGCTGGGATTCAATAAAAAGAGCATCCGCACGTGGGCGCGCAAGGCCCGCAAGCACAAGGACGGCTTGGTTATGGTGCCGGTGTACTTTGTCGATCGTCCTGCCTCGGATAGTCGCGATGGCGAACAGGTGCGCATCGCCGTGAACGGCCAGACGGGCCGCGCGGCTGCGGTGGTGTTTAGTGACAAGCGCGAGACGCATGTGGTGGCACCGCTCAATCCCAACGTGATGCTGTCGAGCGAAAGCACCGTGCACGCCACGCCCATCGAGGTCAAATACGTTAAATCGCCGTTCCTATACCAGATCGTACGCCGTGGAGGCTGCGAGCAACCGCGCCAGGTTGCAGCCGCCGTCGAGGGTTCCTACCGAGAGGAGAAGCCCAAACGCCGCGGTCTGCTGGGTGCGCTATTTGGGAAGTAGGGGAGTAGTGCTGGGGTGTCGGGCTGCATCACAAGGTCATTAGATGAATTTAAAAGTGCTGGGAACGTGCTAACATTGCCGATAGTCTTAATCTTGTAGAAGCGGAGGCCGGATTATGGGTTTTGCGGATCAGCAGCTTCAGATTCAGGTGCCGTATTCTCCTGACGACACGTTTAATGCCTTGAAGGCAGCTATGGAAAAGCTGCCTAAAGTAAAAGTTGATAGCGCATCGCCCACAACAAGAACAGTTGTAGCTGAGATTGGTATGAGCCTTTGGTCCTGGGGTGAAAATATCAGTATTTCGGTTGTTCCAGTTGAAGGCGGATCTGGCGTTACTGTCAACTCATCATCTAAGGTCAGGACAAACGTATTAAACGGGGGCAAAAATGCAAAGAATATTGCCGAGATAGTCGATGCCCTATCGAAGGAGCTCGAGCAGTATCCGCAGGTTTCACAGACTATTGAGACGCTGGCGGATAGTGGTGATGTAGTTGCAAGGCTTGAGAGACTTGCAACGCTGCGTGATAGTGGAGTACTTACCGAGGAAGAGTTTGCTGCAGAAAAGGAAAAAACCTTTCGTAACTAGACACGATGGCTGGATTTGTATTCTGCTATTGAACTTGTTTAAGCCAGGCTGAAAACATCGTGTGGAATAAAAGTGCGCAGTATCTTCGCCTTATACAACAATAGAGACCTCTTTCGGGCGTCCTGCCTGTGGGGCGTCGGCGAGTCGTGCCTCGATGGAGGCTTTGGACACCATGCGCTTGGTGCCGTCCTTCCAAGAATCCAACAGCCCAGCATTTATCAGCTGCGATACCCTTGCCGTGCTAACGCCAAGCATGCGAGCGGTGTCCGCCGCGGTGACGGCGGGGATGTCGCCGAGCTCGCGGCTGACGGCCACGGCGATAATCTTGCCGCCGTGTTGTGGCTGGTGTCCAAAGTCCGGCTCGGGAAGATCGACGCCGCCCATAAGGTGATCGTCGACCATACATGCGAGAAAATCGGCGGCGCTTTCGACAGCGTCGTTTAGGTCGGAGCCAAACGTTCCTCCTCCGCCCAGCGAGCCACATGGCACGGCATCGACCATGCCGTCCGAATCAAAGAACTCAAATTCCCATACGTAAACCATGTAAGACCTCCTCTAAAAAGCGATGCGAAATGTGATGAGGATGAGCTATCGAAGTCCTGCCTGCCTTAGGATTCTTTTGGCAATTTGATCCTCAATCTCTCGGTGGCGTTTCACGAGCACGAGTTTATCTCCTTTGACGAACTTCTCGTGATTAGTGCCTCCTTTCGAGATGAAGCCGGCTTCTTCGAGGATGCGGATCAATTCGCGTCTCTGCATCTTAGCCTCTTTCAATAACTATATATTAGCACTTTCTAAGGGTTTTAGACTTAAATCTTAGCTATTGCTAACCCTTTGTCTCACTTCGCCGTCCTTGGATAGCGGCTTATATTCCTTGTGGTATCAGTTTATTTGCTCGTGCGGACACGATTTGGTGCTCCGTGCGCGACCGCGAAAAGGGTTTGCGGCGACTAAAATGTGACCATAGAGGCAGTTTTAGCGAACCCCACGGGAGTGACGCGTATGGACAACAACACGCTGCTATTCCAGTACAAAGGTTCGGGTAGGTATAAAGACGTCAAGATCTACCCTAACCGCATTGAGGTACTCAAGAAGGGCACTTTTGGCGGCAAGCACACCGAGATTGTTTATCTTAAGGACATTACGGGCGTCAATAGAATCAAAGGCCGCGATGTTTTTCTGCGCAATCGTCTGTTGACCGCTTGCGTCTTTAGCCTGAACAGCCGTGCGAAGGCCCAGGAGTTTGTTAACGCGCTGAACGTGGTGATGTAGCCGATAGCGGCGTTCGGGCCAAGGTAAAAATCGGGGGCACAGAACGGTGTTCTGCGCCCCCGATTGAGTCGATGTGTCTAAAAGGCGGGCTTGCCTATTCGACAACGTCCTCGTTGTTTTCACCGTCACTGGCAAGCATCGCCGCGCCGGCGACCGTTGTCGCCACGGCGGCGGCAGCGAGCCCGGCGGCAACGCCAGAGCTGTCGCCCGTGTCGGCAAGCTTTCCGCCCGAGCTCTTGCCCTTGTTGCCCTTACCGTTCTTATCAGCGCTGCCTGCGTTGGAACCCGTGCCGCTGCCGGTGCCGGCGCCGGCAGCACTGTCCGAGGCCGCTACGGTAAAGCTTGCGGCTCCGTCGCTGGCGAGCGTGTAGTTCTGCGCCGCGTCGCCCAAGAGACCGTTCACGCGCACCCAGTACGTTCCTGCGGCAAATGTTTCGCCCTCGGCCATTGCTGTGCCCGGAGCGCCGTTCGCGTCGTGCACAAACTCGAGCTGGGCCGTGCAGGCATCGGTTTCGAGCTTGTCCTCGAGTGATGCCGCAATCTTGGCGCGCACGTCTTCGCCGGCCTTAAGGCCTTCGAGTCCCTCAAAATGGGGCGTCAGCGCGAGCGGATCGATATCGATGGGCACGAAGCCCTGCAGTCCTGTAGCGGTCTCGTTGCCCAGGGCGTCGACATCCACGTATTCGATGGCAAACGCGCTGCCAGAAGCGGCCACGTTGAGTGCGTTGCTGCTGTTAACGAGGCGGAAACGGCCCTCGCCAACGGTCTTGCCATCCTGGAATGAGGCATCGCTCAGCGAGTCGCCGTACGTCATGCGCATGCGGGTCGGGAGATAGTACGGGAGATAGTACGAAGCCGTCTGCTTGTGCTCCGTATCGTAATTGCGCTGATAGATGCTCCGGGCCAGCGCCGCATCAACAAAGTCGGATGCGATGATGCCAATGTGCTTGAGGTAATCTGACTTTGTATCCTCAATGCCGCTGGGATTGATGTACGGGCTCTTATACAGATGCTCGTTGACTACTCGTGCCGAGGTAAAAGGATTGCCTCCGTGCGACAAGCCCGTGCAGCTGGTGTAGTTGATAGACCAGCAACGCTCCAGGACTTTCTCCTTGGCCCCGTTATCGTCCTCGACATCTACCTCGTTGCGCGTGCGCCCGGACGTTTCCTTCAGCGCATTATCGACCCAGCTGAGCTTGTCGGTTCCCGTGAGTTTGTACTTGTCCTGGGCGTATACCTTGGTGCAATAGGGCTCTTTGTCGCCTGTTTCCCCCGCGGCTTCAAAGCCCCGCGCGTCTTGGACGAGACACATAGTGGCGCTGTCGGAGTGAGCCTTGATCTTGTCATCCCATTCGGTGAGGTCGAGTCCCCACGTGTGGCCGCTTACGCTGTCGCCGTCGAGTCCAAATCGACGTAGCAGGACGATCTTTCCGCGCACCTCGCCCAGTGTGGGAACGCGGCTCGACGTATAGAACAGTTTGGGGTTGTCGTCCAAAACCTTGGCGAAAGCCGTCGTAACACTGTCATCGGTAGCCTCGTCGTTGCCGCGCGATGCGAGCATGATAAGCGCTTCTCTCGGGTTTTCGCTCAAAAACGTTTTAAAGTACCCGATGACATCGGAGAGATGCAGATAGTCCCCGTCTTTTTTGAATAGGTAGAAATCCCCGTGGCAGATGCCAGGGTTGTCGCCCTTTCCGAGCCGGATATCAAAATAGCGAATGCCTTCGAGCAACTGCGTGGGAATGTAATCCTGCTGGCATTTTACTTGCGAGGATTGGGGCTCAGTGTCGTTGTCCACGCTGCAGGTGCCCGAATCGTGCGTGCCCGGGATGCTCAGCTCGTCGAGGAACTTGTTGTCCTCGACGTATTTCATCCAACATGGTCCGTCGACGTAGCTGCTGTACGTAATCCAGTCGAGGCTGCTAACCGTGGCATCGTTCTTTTTCATGTCGTAACCGATAAGTTCGAGCTCCCACGGAATGCTCTTACTCTTACTCTTATGACAGATCTTATTGTTGTCCTGGTCTTCGCCGTTCGATTCTATTGCCAGGTACTTAATGTCTTTTTTCTCGGTTTCTTTCTCGACCGTGCGGTCTCGGATGATATAGGTTCCGTTTGATTGACGCTCGAACGCAAAAGAGCGGCTGGGCTTGCCGTCATGCTCGCCACTCCATACGTGGATGACCTTTCCGTCTTTGTCCGAGTCGCCATCGACCGACCAAATGCTGTAGCCCGTCTTTTTATGCTCTTCGAAATTGAGCAAGGTGCGGATAGCATACCAGTTTGTATCGTCATTCTTGGTCGTTACGTTCTCAAGGATGAGCTTGCTGGATGTGCCGTCATTAAACAGATGGCAGACGTTGCCGATGACGTTGCCGTCTTCGTTAACGCTTGCGGTACGAAAATAGCCCGCGGGGCGAAGGCGAATGACGAAATTGTTGAGGCTGACCGACGCTGTGGCAGCGTCGTCTGCAAATGCCGCTCGTGGGCCAATGCCCAATGCCGCGGTTTCGGGCAGGCTTGCAAGTGGCGACAACGCCGCGAGTCCAAGGCCCAACGTAAATGCTCGGCGGCTGATGGCGTGGTGTTCGGTCATAACTTCTCCATTCGTAGAGTGCGGTTATGCGATAGTTTTGGTCACTATACTGCTCAGATGTTTAAAGATGCTGGTTTAATTGTCTGCGCGGCGCAATAAATCGGCGGGCGGACGTGTTGGGGTGCTTGTCGTTTTCGTACTGTTGCTACATTTGGAGCGGTTCCGGCGTCCGGCATCCTCGCGTTCGTTGGCTACCGGCATAAGAAAGGGAGGGTCGGTTTACCGGCCCTCCCTGGGTACGAAGCGCTGGGGTACCGTCGCTTGTTTGCACTGCGCCCGTGTTTCCCGCTGCGCTCGCCAGTCGCTTAACGCTTGATCTCGATATCGTCGAGCTTGACGTCCATGGCCTCGGTCTTGGCCTTGGCGATGTCGTCGGCAAATTCCAGGGACTTCATCATGGTCTCGACGGCGTCCTTGTGCTCCTCGACGTTGTCGATGCGCACATACACGCTGCCACCGTCAACGTCGGTGAAGTACTCGGTCGTCACGCCGCCCGAGTGCGTAAAGTAGGCGCTGCGCCAGGTCTTGCCGTTGTACTTAACGGGATCGCTCTCGGTCCATCCGGAGTTGGCATTCCACTTTGCCTCGTAGTCGAACAGTTCATCGGCGTTCTTGTCAGAGTCGAAGACGGGGATGAAGCGATCGCTGGCGTGCTCGCTCTCGGTGAACTTAAACTGGGCCCTGTCGGCGGTGTCGCCTGCGACGTCGGTGATCTCGACGCCCTCGGGGACTTCGACTTTAAACCAAATGAAGTCAGTCCTCATATCCACGGCTGGCTTTTCTGCTCCACCGCCACCGCCACTTCCGGTAGCGCCGCCGCTGCCACCGCAGCCCACCAGGGCAACTGCGGCAAAGAGGCTTATGCAGAGGGTGAGAATCGCAAAGGCCTTCTTTTTCATGGTCGTGTCCTCCTCGATCTGTAACCGCCCATGGATTACCTGCCTTTACTGTACGCGCGAGCGGCTCCTTCGGGTGGGCCATGTGTCCCATTCTGGGGGCCGGATTTGCGCCGTTAAGTGGCAATATGTCCGGGCGCAAAAGAGGGGAGGGCCGGTGCTGCCGGCTCTCCCCGGGGTGAGGTGCCCGTTGTTTTAAAGGAGCGCGTGTACGCGGGCGTTGCCCCAACAGGTTCCTTGTTTATAGATATGCCTCAGTTTTTGACGTCCGGAAGTCTCGAAAGGTGGGCCATGTGTCCCATGTTTGCGGTGCCGAGGCCTATCGTTCGTCATAGAAATCCGCGATGGCCAGGTGCGCTGACGCTCATGTACTTATGGGCTAGACTTAGCACCATTATGTGATTGATGCGGTCGGTCGGCGGTTGCCACCCGACCGATGTATATGACTTGAAGGTGCGTGCGTATGAGCCAAGAGATGATGGATAAAACATGTCGAGAGTTTGCCGAGGCGCTTGCCGCACGCGAGCCGGTTCCCGGCGGCGGTAGCGCGAGCGCCTTTGTAGGTGCACTGGGCGCCTCGCTTTGCGGGATGGTTGCTCGCTATGGGGCGACAAACCCTGCGCTTGCCGATCGCGCAGACGATCTGACGCGCGCGTTTGCCCAGGCGGATGAGTTGGCGCAGGAACTTGTGGGTCTGGTCGCCGAGGACGTTCGTGCGTACGGCCAGGTGTCCGCGGCGTACGGTATTCCGCGTGACGATCCGACTCGAGCGACCGCGATTCAGGATGCGCTGCATGTGGCCGCTCTGCCGCCGTATCGCATTATGGATGCCTGCGGGCGTGCGCTGGCGCTGCTCGAGGACATGGCCGACAAGGGTTCGCGTCAACTGCTGTCCGATGTGGCGTGCGGCGCCGTGTTCTGCCGTGCTGCTATGCAGGGCGCGAGTTTGACGCTCTTTGCGAACACCACGTCTATGAAGGATCGCGCTCGTGCTGAGGAGCTTGAGACGGCGTGTGATGAGTTGCTCGACACATGGTTGCCGCGCGCCGATGCGCTGGCGCGTCGCGCCTCTGACGCTGCAAGGAAGAGAGGATAGCCATGGCTGAACTGCTGAAGGGTGCTCCCGTTGCTCGCGCTTTGACTGAGGAACTTGCTGCTCGCTGCGCAGCCCTGCGCGAGCGGGGCGTTGTTCCGACGTTGGCTATCGTGCGTGTAGGTGAACGCGAGGACGACCTGTCCTACGAGCGCGGTGCGCTCAAGCGCTGCGAAAAGGTCGGCGTCGCCGTCCGTCAGGTCGTCCTGCCTGAGGATGTGACGCAGGAGGTGCTGATGGAGAACATTCACGCGCTGAACGCGGACAAGAAGGTCCACGGCGTGCTGATGTTCCGCCCGCTGCCGGGGCACCTTGACGATGAGGCGGCGCGCGCGG
>CAJMPF010000050.1 GCA_905215195.1 uncultured bacterium
CAGGTGGGCTGAATGGAATAGAGTGAATGAGGTCGCCGTTGGCGCCCTCATTCTTTATATATGTTGGGAGCGCCAGGTGGTGGGGGTGGTGCCGGTGTGTTGCTTGAAGGCTTGGGCGAAGGCGGCCTGTTGAGGGTAGCCTAGACGCTCTGCCACCTGCGCTATTGTGAGCGCGCTATCGGCCAAAAGGTCCTTTGCTCGCTCCATACGGCGTCTGCGAATGTAGGTGCCCAGGGACTCGCCAGTTTGGGCCTTAAAGGTGGCGCATAGTTTGGAGCGGCTTGTGTAGAGCCTCTCGGCCACCTCGTTGATACCCACACGTCTGCCTTTGTCGAGCGCGCGCTCAATCATTGCCGTTGCTTCTTCGGCAATGGTTATGCTGACGCGTGTGTCTGCCGCCTGCCGCGCCTGCTTGTGGGCCGCGCGCGAACAGGCGAGCTCCGCGACCATGGTCTCCACGATGCCCTGCATATAGACGTGTCCGCCTACGGTGAGAGCGCGGTCCTCGTTAATCCGGCGCAGCGTGTGGCAGATGGCAGACGTCGCTTCCTCGTGCCATGGCTCGGCAAACGCCTCAAAGATTCCCGCGAACTCGGTGGGATAGCGGTGCTCCAGTTCGTCAAAATATCCAGGCAAAAAGAGCACCGAGCGCGAGTGATAGAGCTCCCCCGCAAACAGCGGGCTTAATTCCTCGCCACAGTTATCTTGGATAAAGCTGCAAACGGCATTGTTTGGCCACGGTCCATGCAATGGTTTGAGGTTCGCGGGCGTTATGCCAGCCTCGGGCATGCATGTAAGTGTGGGCGCGCTGACCTCGCTCACGCAGGCATATGGCTCGGGTGTGTATTCGGCCAGGTACATATCGTGCGTCGGGGTGATGAAATGCTCCATGACGATGCAGGCAGGGGAGAGGGGCATGATCCATGCGCGCCCGTGCGCCCGATCGTTTGCCACCTCGCCGGTAAGGACAGCGCCCTTGCCGGAAAGCTCCAGGCCAAACTGCTCAAACTGTGGTGCGTAGAGCTCGGTTATGTCGGTCGCTGCCCGCCGTATTTGCAAAAGCGTCCCTTTCCTTTGCAGAAACGTCCACGCCTGGCTTGATTGTGAGCCATGGCTAACACATCAATGATAAGTTCATTACGGTTAACTCTCAAGCCGTTAGAAAGGAATCTCATGGCAAAGGAATCAAAAAGGGAAGGTGGAGGCATCGGCGAGTTGCTCGCGTATGCCGGTGACCGCAAATTCCTAACGTATTTGGGCATGGCGCTCTCAGCGCTCTCGCAGCTGCTGAGCTTTGGCCCGTACGTGTGCATTTGGCTTGTTGCGCGCGATCTGATCGCCGTGGCGCCCAACTGGAGCGAAGCCACTAACATCGCGATGTACGGTTGGTGGGCCGTGGGTTTTGCCCTGGCAAGCATCGTAGCTTATTTCGTGGGGCTCATGTGCACGCATCTGTCCGCGTTTCGCTGCGCGTCCAATATCCGTAAGGCTACGAGCGAGTACCTGCTTAAGTTGCCGCTCGGCTACTTCGACACGCATGCCACCGGCGAGCTGCGCCGCATTGTAGACGGGTGTGCCGCCTCCACCGAGACTTTGCTCGCACACATGCTGCCCGATATCGCAGGCGCCGTCGCCATGGTCGTGGGCTTGCTCGTGCTGCTTTTCGCCCTCGATTGGCGCTTGGGCGCGGCATGCCTCATCTCGGTGGCCATTTCGTTTGGCGCCATGGCCACCATGATGAGCGGCAAAGGCGCCGAGTTCATGAAGGCCTACATGGGAGCGCTGGTCAAGATGAACAAGACCGGCACCGAATACGTACGAGGCATCCCCGTGGTCAAGGTGTTTCAGCAGACGGTCTACTCCTTTAAGGCCTTCCACGATGCGATCGCCGAATACGCCGACATGGCGCAAAACTATGCGGGCACGTTCTGCCGAGGTCCGCAGGTGCTCAACCTTACCGCGCTCAATGGCCTTGTGACATTCCTGCTGCCCGTGGCGTTGCTGTTGGCGCCGGGCGAGGCGGACTTCGCGCATTTTATGGCCAACTTCACGTTTTACGCGATATTTTCGGCCGTGGTGCCGACGGCCATGACCAAGCTCATGTTTGTGGGCGAGGCCTCTCAGATGAGTGCCGATTCGCTGGCTCGTATTCGAAGCGTCATGGATTCCAAGCAGCTCTCCGTGCCCGCCCAACCCAAGCACCCTGCCGGTGGCGACGTGCGATTTGAGGACGTGAGTTTTACCTACGAGGGTGCCGAAACACCTGCCGTTAGCCATGTGAGTTTCAGCGTTTCCGCGGGTAGCACTCTCGCCCTGGTGGGTCCCTCGGGTGGCGGCAAGTCAACCTGCGCAAGCCTGATCCCGCGTTTTTGGGACGTTTCCTCGGGTCGAGTGCTCGTAGGCGGTGTGGACGTTCGCGATATGGATCTGCACGAGCTTATGGGCCAGGTCGCCTTCGTGTTCCAGACCAACCAGCTGTTCCGGCAAACACTTGCCGATAACGTGCGCGCCTCCAAGCCTACGGCCACTGACGACGAAGTGCGTGCGGCCCTCTCCGCAGCTCAGTGCGACGACATTGTGGCCAAGCTCCCACAGGGCATCAATACCATGCTCGGTGCCGGCGGAGCATATCTTTCGGGCGGCGAGGTCCAGCGCGTGGCACTCGCCCGCGCGATCCTTAAAGACGCGCCTATCGTGGTGCTCGATGAGGCCACGGCGTTTGCCGATCCCGAGAACGAGGCGCTCATCCAGCGCGCCTTTAGCAAGCTGGCGGCTGGTCGCACAGTCATTATGATTGCGCACCGACTCTCGACTGTAGTGGGCGCAGACCAAATCGTGGTGCTCAACCAGGGCAGCGTGCAGGAGTCGGGTACCCATGCCGAGTTGCTGTCCCAAGAGGGTCTGTATGCCAGGATGTGGGCCGAATACGAACAGGCCGCGAGCTGGAAGATTACTGCTACGACCGCGGATACCGCCGTCGCGAAGGGAGGCGAGGCCTAAATGTTCGCCTCATTCCAAAAGAAGTATTTCCTATCCGATAAAGGCATCGCCGGCGTAAAACGCGGCATCTTCTGGACCACGCTCACCAATCTCATTATCATGGCCGGCATGGGCTTTTTATTCCTGGTTATGGCCGGCTTTGTCGAGCATCTCGCCAGCGGGGCTGACCTGCCGGATGCCCTGCCGATCGTGGGCGGCCTCCTGGTCTTTTTCGTGTTGCTCTTTGCCTCTAACTGGCAGCAGTATTACTACACCTACTGCATCTTTTACGAGGAGTGCGGCAAGCAGCGTATGGAGATCGCCGAGCGCTTGCGCAAACTGCCGCTGTCGTTTTTTGGTCGTCGTGATCTGGCCGATTTAACCGAGACTATCATGGGTGACGTCCAGGCCATGGAGCACGCCTACAGCCACGTGCTGGGAGAGCTTTGGGGTGCCATCATCGCAAGCGCCATTGTCTTCGTGGCGTCGCTGTTCTTTTGCTGGCAGCTGGCGATCGCGGCGTTTTGGAGCGTTCCCGTGGCCTTTGCCGTGCTGTATCTAACACGCGGCCCCATGACTCCGGTGTTCGATCGCGTGCGCGCCGAGAAGGTCAAGGTTACCGAGGCAATTCAAGAGACGCTCGACTGCGTTCGCGAGATCCGCGCCACCAACCAGGAGGCCCATTATCTTGAGGGGCTCAACGTTGTGATCGATGCCGAGGAGCGCGAGACCACCAAGGGCGAGCTCTCTAACGGGCTTTTGGTCAACTCCGCCTTTGCCATCCTGCGTCTGGGCATTGCCACCACGCTGGTCACGGGCGCCGCGATGGTCGCCTCCGGGCAGGTCGACTTTTTGGTGATGTTTACCTTCCTGCTTATGGTGAGCCGTATCTATGCGCCCTTTGACCAGGCGTTAATGTTAATGTCCGAGCTGTTTGTCGCCGAGTCGTCTGCCAAGCGCATGCGTTCCATCATGGAAGAGCCTGTGGCGCGGGGCAGCGAGAAATTCGAGCCCGCGGGCCACGATGTGGTGTTCGATCACGTGGCATTTGGCTATGGTGCGGGCGAGGACGGCCGCGCCGGCGAGAAAGTTCTTACCGATGTGAGCTTTACCGCCAAGGAAGGCGAGGTCACGGCACTAGTCGGTCCTTCGGGCTCTGGCAAGTCTACGGTGAGCCGCCTGGCCGCGCGCTTTTGGGATGCCACCGCGGGCAAGGTTACCGTGGGTGGCGTGGATGTTGCGAGCGTTGATCCCGAGGTACTGCTGCGTGATTACGCCATTGTGTTCCAAGACGTGCTGCTCTTTGACGACACGGTGATGGGAAACATCCGCCTCGGTCGTCGTGATGCCACCGACGAGGAAGTGCTTGCGGCCGCGCGTGCCGCCAACTGCGACGAGTTCGTGAACCGCATGCCGCAGGGCTACGACACCATGATCGGTGAGAACGGCTCCAAACTCTCCGGCGGCGAGCGCCAGCGCATCTCTATCGCCCGTGCGCTGCTCAAAGACGCGCCTATCGTACTGTTGGACGAGGCGACGGCGAGCTTGGATGTGGAGAACGAGACCGTGGTGCAACAGGCACTCTCCCGTCTGCTTACAGGTAAGACGGTTATCGTTATTGCCCACCGTATGCGTACGGTGGAAAATGCCGACAAAATCGTTGTGCTCAAGGATGGCGTGGTTGCCGAGCAGGGCACTCCGGCGCAGCTCAAGGCGGCAGGTGGAGAATTCGCCCGCATGGTTGCGCTGCAAAAGGAAGCGGCTGACTGGCAGCTGTAGGAATATGACAAAGGGGCAGTTCCTTTGTCATATTGAGTTCACCCCCAAAGTTTCCAAAAAGTTAACTTTGGTTGACCATAATAGTTCGACTAAACTAGTCTCAAAAGCGTGCTCGAGCAAACTAATGAACTCGGGTGCTAAGGCACCATGCCGCGCTTGTGCGGCAAAAGGGAGAAGCAACATGAAGAAGTCGACGTTTAACACCCTGCTTGTCGGTGGCGGTTTTCTGCTTGGCACGGCCGGCATCAAGCTGCTCACCAGCGCTCCGGTAAAGAACGCCTGCGTGCAGGGCATCGCGTGCGGTATGCGCGTCAAGAACTGCTACCAGGACATGGTCGAGCAGGCCAAGGCTAATGTCGACGACATGGTTGCCGAGGCGGCCTACATCACCCAGAGCGAGGCCGCTGCTGATGAGGCAGCCGAGTAACACTCCCAGGCACAAACTATGAGATTCTCGATTATTAGCGAGATCCCCGGCAGGACCCGTCTTCAATTGGCGGGTCCTGTGCCAGAGAGCGATCTCGATGCACTTCTTAAGCTCAGCGGCGATATCGACGGCGTGCACAAGGTACGCGTTTATGGCCGTATTGGCCAGATGGCGCTCGAATATGACGAGCCGCGCCGTGCAAGCGTGCTCGACGCCTTGGGCGCACTCGATGCTCAAGCTATCGCCGATGCCAAGTCGGGCTACGTGATGCAACTCGAGCCGCGCAAGCATAAACTCGTTATGGACCTGGCGACACTCGTCGGTGCCCATTACGCACGTCGCTGGTTCTTGCCGACGCCCCTGCGTGCGGTGTTTGTCGTGGCCGGTTACATGGCATTTTTGCGCGCTGCCCTTCATGAGCTGGCGCAGCCGCGCCTGACCGTTCCCGTGCTCGACGCTTCGGCCATCGGCATCTCGTTTGTCAAACGCGACGTCGACACCGCGGGCCAGACGATGTTCCTGCTCAACGTGGGCGAGCTGCTTGAGGACTACACCCGCGCCATGAGCGAAAACGAGCTCATCAACTCGCTGCTCGATGTGCCCGACAAGGCGCAAAAGGTCGTCGGCGACACCGAGGTAAGCGTTGCCGCCACCGAGCTTGAGCCCGGCGACTTGGTCGCTGTGCGCACTGGCATGTCCATCTGCATCGACGGCGTGGTCGAGCAGGGGAGCGCCATGGTCAACCAAGCGACTCTGACCGGCGAGCCGCTGGCCGTCGAGCGCAGCGTGGGCGACGACGTGTTCGCCGGTACCGTCGTGGAAGATGGCGGCATCTTGGTGCGCGTGCGCGCCAACACGGCGCAGACCAAGCTGCGCTCAATCGTCTCGCTCGTGCAGACGGCCGACTCGCTCAAGTCCGAGGGCCAGTCGCACATGGAAGACCTCGCCAACAAGATCGTCCCGTGGAACTTCCTGCTTGCGGGCTTGGTTGCACTCACCACGCGTAGCCTTATCAAGACCTCGGCGGCGTTGATGGTCGACTACTCGTGCGCACTCAAGCTCACGGGCTCCGTCGCCGTCATGACCGCTATGAGCGATGCTGCCAAGATGGGCGTCATGGTCAAGGGCGCGAAGTACTTTGAGTCGTTTGCCAAGGCCGATACCATTGTCTTTGACAAGACCGGTACGCTGACCGAGGCCCAGCCGCGCCTAGCTTGCGTGCTGACCACCGATGGCTGGAGCGAGGACGAGATTCTGCGCCTTTCTGCCTGTCTGGAGGAGCATTTCCCGCATCCGGTGGCACGCGCCGTGGTCAATGCCGCCCGCGAGCGCGGGCTCGAGCACCGCGAGCGTCACGCTGCGGTCGAGTACATCGTGGCACACGGCATCGCTTCGTCCATTGAGGAGCGTCGCGCCATCATCGGCTCCGCGCACTTTGTATTCGAGGACGAGGGCGCGCAGCTCGAATCCGACATCAAGGAGCGCATCGAGTCCCAGATGCAGGGCCTGTCGCCGCTGTATCTGGCGGTCGACGGCACCGTTGTGGGCGTGCTCGGTATCGAGGATCCGCTCAAGGCCGGGGTCCGTGAGGCCATCGCCGACCTGCACGCGTTGGGCGTTAAGCACGTGGTCATGCTCACGGGCGACTCCGAACGCACGGCCGAGCGCATTGCGCGAGAGGCGGGGGTCGACGAGTTTAAGGCCGAGCTGCTGCCCGAGGACAAGTACGCCTATGTGGAGCGCATTAAGAGCGAGGGGCGCCATGTTGCCATGGTGGGCGACGGCGTCAACGACTCACCGGCGCTGGGCCTGGCCGATGTGGGTCTGGCCATGGGCGGTGGAAGCGACATCGCCAAGGAGGTCGCCGATATCATCCTGACCGATACGGATCTGGCCGCAATCGTGCGCCTGCGCCGCATGAGCCAAGGGCTTATCGATCGTCTGACGAGTTCGTATTCCAAGGTGATGCTCACCAACTCGGCGCTGTTGGCATTGGGTATTATCGGCATGATTACTCCGCAGACGTCGTCACTGCTGCACAACGGCTCGACGATTGCCTACAGCCTGAGCAACGCGAAGGCTTACCTGCGTTAGCAGACGTGTTCGCCCACGTTATCTGGCCTGCGCCCAGACGGCATCGGTGTCGTCCGGGCGCAGGCCTTTTGCATTTGAACATTTGCTAGCTTCTTTATATAGTGGTGCTAGCATGGCTAGTAATTGAAGGGAGCGGGATCGACGTGGGTGCTGTTAGTGGCATGGCACAGGTGAATATTCGCGTAGATCGCTCGGTTAAAGAGCGCGCCGAGGAAGCGCTGCAGCTTTCGGGCAGGTCACTGCCCGAGCTCATCAAAAAGGTTGTGGCCAAGGTCGCGCAGGGTGGCGGGCAGTGCGAGGAAGTGCTTGCGGCCGTCGACGACCGGCAGCAGACCGTCGCGCCCGATACTCCGTTCGCCGCATCATGGGCGGCGGCGGATCAGCTTTACGCGGACCTGGGCATCGCTACGTCGCCCGTATCCGACGATCGCGGTTGGGACACAATCTATTCCGACGCCATGGATGAGCATTATCGCCAAAAGGGGATGATCCAGTGAGTGGAGCGCCTCTCAAGATCATGGTGGACGCTAACGTATGGGTCGATTCGTTTTGCGCCGACCATGCCGAGTCGCTTGCCGCGCGTGCGTTTATTGGGCAGGCGACGGAGACGGGGACGTTGCTGTTCTTCCCGGTGCATATTGCTAAGGACGTACTGTACGTTGTCCAACATGAGCTGAAGCGTAGCGTTCTTGCCAGCGGGGGAGCACTCGACGAGGCGTCTGCCCGTGCAATTGGCGATGCGGCGTTGGCGTTTGTTCGGAACATGACCGAAAACGCCACGGCCGTGGGTGCAGATGCGTCGGACCTTTGGCTGGCCGACAAATACTTAGCGCTCCATCGCGATTACGAGGACAACTTGGTGCTCGCCGCGCGCAAGCGTGCGCAGGTCGATTACTTGGTGACCAACGATCGCAAGCTGCTCGAACATGCCGATCTTGCAGCAAAGACCCCGCGCCAAATGATGCCGATTCTTGCTTTGGCCGAACGCGGCGACGCGGCTATCGGTTGACGCGAACTGTTTGCGGGCCTCTTGGACGACGATGCGCCAAGGGGCCCGCGTTTGCAATTTACAAAAGCTCGGCCTTAATGGCGGGACTTTCTGCGAGCTGTTCGGCTGCCTTTTCGTCGGAATCGTTTAGTGCTGCCAGACTGCGGTAGACCCACTCGTTGACCTGGGTGTTCTTGATGCCTGCGGTCTGCATAAGGGCGCCTACCCCGCGGATTGCTGCGAACAGATCGGCCTTGGGGCCCGCGAGCTCGACCTCGATGCCGTGGTAGGCGGCCACGCCGCGGTTCTCGCTCACGTGGTCGATAAAGCCCTCGACGGTCTCAAGCTGCTGGGCGAGAGCTGCAGCATCGTCAGCGTCCAGCGCAACAAGGGCGTTCGAAACCGTGAGGGCGGGATGTCCGCAGGGGACAAAGCCTTCGATGACATCCATAGCTTCGGTAATGGTTGAGCCCAAGCCTGCGAGGGCATTGACGAGTTGCTGCTTGGTATCCATAACGGTCCTTTCGACGGGTCAATTTTGCTTGGCGAAAATATACGTGACGCGATCGGTAGCAAAAGTGCGAAGTGCGGCGCACATTGGGGTCTTCACAGCTCGTGCATAGAACAGCTGCCTGCCTTTAGAACGTGGTAAGATAGCTATCCACGAGCGGGGTTCACCCCGCGTGTTCCTTGAAAAGTCGACGGTTATCGGGTGTTTGCAGACCCGATACCATCCAGACTTTCCCAACATTCGGGGGCGACTGGTTTCGACACGATAGCTCTGAGAGAGGAAGCAAGCCGAGGTCTCCTCGCCTCGTTAAACAGGGGTACCGTCAAATTGAATTGACAACAACTCTTCTTTTGAGCCTATGGCTCTCGCTGCTTAATTTATAGCGGCGCGTCAACCCGGTGATTTCCCCGACACCGGCGCGACGTCATGTTAGGGGAATGCTCCTGCGCACGTAATCGGTATGGCGCAGGCTAAGACCGAACCGGTTAGGACGCCGCGAGCGTGTCGCTGCGCGCAAAGCGTCCGAGACTAAACCAGCGACTGAGCTTGGAGATGCCAATCAGGGGGCTTTCGTGGACCGGAGTTCGATTCTCCGCGCCTCCACCATAAGCAACAGACAGGTAGATATTCGTATCTACCTGTCTTTTTATTTCTAGTCCGTACCGCGGAGAATCGAACTCTATGCAGGGCGCGGGCGTAAAGAAAACGCGTAAGCGTTTTTAGCCCGCGGGCGAGGACGGCGGCAGCCGG
>CAJMPF010000051.1 GCA_905215195.1 uncultured bacterium
GGAGAAGCGCTCCTCCTCGGAGGCGACGATACCCTTGACGAGGGCGACGTTCTTGAGCAGCTCGGGATAAGCCTCGCCCATCTGAGCGTTGACTTCGTCGATGAACTTGGTCAGGAAGGCGCCCTCGATGCCCAGCAGGCGACCGTGGAACACGGCACGACGGAGCAGGCGGCGAAGGACGTACTCGCGACCCTCGTTACCGGGAAGGATGCCGTCCGAGATCATAAAGTCGACGGCACGGGAGTGGTCGGCAATGATACGCAGGGAGCGGCTGGCGCCGGAGTAATCGTCGGCGTCATAGGTCTTGCCGCTAATCTTCTCGCCCAGCTTGATGAGATGCTGCATCAAGTCGCCGTCGTAGTTGGCGGTCTTGTGCTGCATGATGGCGGCCATGCGCTCCAGGCCCATGCCCGTATCGAGGTTGCGGTGCGGCAGCTCCGGCATGGAGCCGTCCTCCTGGCGATCATACTGGGTAAAGACGAGGTTCCAGAACTCCAGGAAGCGGTCGCAGTCGCAGCCAGGCTTGCAGTCGGGGCTGCCGCAGCCGACCTCCTCGCCCATGTCAAAGTAGATCTCGGAGCACGGACCGCAGGGACCGGTGGGGCCAGCGGCCCAGAAGTTGTCGTCCTCGCCCAGGCGCGAGATGTGATCCTCGGCAACGCCCAGGGAGCGCCACACGTCGTGGGTCTCGTCGTCCTCGGTAAAGACGGTGAAGTACAGGCGGTCGAGCGGCAGCTTGAACTCCTTGGTGATGAGCACAAAGGCCCAGGCGCAGGCCTGCTGCTTGGAGACGCCGCCAAAGGAGAAGTCGCCGAGCATCTCGAAGAAGGACAGGTGACGGCCATCCTCGCCGATGCAATCGATGTCGTTGGTGCGGACGCACTTCTGGCAGGAGATAGCGCCGATCTCCTTCATGGTCTTCTTGCCCTGGTAGTACTCCTTAAACTGGTTCATGCCAGCGTTGGCAAGCAGCAGTGAAGGATCGTCGGGGACGAGGGACGAAGAAGGATAGAGCTTAAGACCGCGCTCCTCAAAGAAGTTGAGGAACTTGGAGCGAATCTCGGCCGTAGTCATTGACGGGTAGTCAGCACTCATAGAGGGAATCTCCTCGGTTTCACATCGAAACAGTTCAAACGTAACGATATTACCATCCCGCCGCGCCTGTGCAAAAAAGAGGGTCGCCAAACAGCGACCCTCCAGCGAAAGTGCACGTTATTTAATACTGCGCGATCCTTTGAAAAAGGACTGCTGTATAATTGCATATAAGATTCACCCGGAAGGAGCGATCGATGAAAAGCAAACGATTTGTCCTGAATGCACTTCTGGTTGTAGCACTTTTAGCGCTCTTAGCCTTCTCATGCTGGTACGCAAACCAACCATCATTTGGCTACGTATTGTATACAGTAATGTCCGGCGATAAGGCTTATTACACTCTACGCGCAATTGACGTTCTCTTTTTCTATGTAGCCGGCCCCTTATCAATCGCTTTGGTCGCGTTTCTTGTCATTTACAACTTCAAGAAACGTTAATAGAACCTATTTAGAATCCGAATCGTCCATGGAGCCGTCGATGCCGGTTTTGGTGTCGTCGTCCATATTGAAATCGTCGTCTTTGGCGAAGGGATTCTTGAAAAAGCCCGTACCATCGGGCTGAAGGCCCGAGAGCTTCATCCAGGGATTATCGAGCTCGGGTTTGGGCATGGCCTGGGCCTCGGGCGCAGTCTCGTTACTGATGAGCTCGGACTCATAGATGAAGGTGTCGTCGCCGAGCGCGTCGTAGGCGGCGACCGGGTTGCCATCGGCATCGCGGTACGGCGTGCCCTTAAACACGGCGCCGTCATAGGCCACAAGCTGACGGCCGGTCTCATTCTCGAAGTAGTACACGAAGATGCCCTTGAGGGCCGCACAAAGCGGGATGGCAATAATCATGCCGATGGGCCCCATTAGTGCCGAACCAATAACGAGAGCCGTAAGGCTCATAATGGGATGCACCTGCACTGAGCTCTGCATGACCTTAGGCGAAATCACATTGTCGGTGACATTTTGCGCGACCATCGTCACGATGAGCGTCCATAACGCCAACATGGGGCTGAACATAAAGCCGAGTACCGTGGCGATTGCTGCGCTCACCCAAGGACCGACGACCGGAACCAAATGCATGATGCCGGTAAAGATAGCCATGAGCGCCGCATACGGATGGCCGATGATCATAAAACCGATAAAGGCGAGGAAACCACCGCAGATGGACGTCACGACCATACCGCGCATGTAGCCGCCGACAGAGCGAGAAAGGATGGCGACCATAAAGCGGTACGAGGTCTCCTTCTCCTGACCGATGATGGTGCAAATCTCGTGGTGCATGCGAGGGTAGTCGCAGGCCATCCAGTACGCAAGCACCAGACCAAGGAAGATCACGAACAACTGCGAGGCCGTATTGGTGATGAGCGGGAACACACCGCGGCCAAGCTCGGCAGCAATCTGAGACACATACTTCGATGCCACGGCAACCAGCGACGAAAGATTATCGTCCAGATACTCCTTGAGCGGCGTGTTGTTGAGCGTCTTGGCATGCGAGATCATCTCGTTGAGATCGCCACCTGCAACACGAAGCTGCTCGGGCAGGCGGCTCAGGACTTCCATGATCTGACCAAAGAGAATCGGCGACAAGATGCAAACGACACCGACGAGCACGGCAACAACAACAATAAGCGCGATAAGCGAACCGATGCCGCGATTCACGCCATGGTGCTCGAGCCAATTGGTGATCGGGGACATCACAAAAGCAATGACGGAGCCGACGGCAAGAAACTCAATAACCGGTGCCAGGATGCCCATAAGGTTAAAGATGACAGCAGCAATAACAATGCAGCCGACAACAGCCCAAATGCGCAGCGTCAGAATGCGGGTGTCGCGCAGCACGCGATCGGTTTGTTGGGGGTGCTCACTCATGAACGAATCATCACTCCGTCGGGGTCGATCTTGTCCTGAATCTTCTTAAGCGTGCGGCGCAGCAGACGCGAAACCTGCACCTGAGAAATACCCAGTTTCTTGGCGATCTCGATCTGGGTCATGCCCTTCACAAAGCGCAGCTCGATCACCTCGCGCTCGCGCGGCGAAAAATCACGGATGGCCTCCTCGATCACTAGGCGGTCATCGGTAAAGTCGAGCTCGTTGTCGTCGTCGGCGTAACGGTCGAGAATCGAAGGGGCATCGTCGGAATCGGACGCACCAGGAGCCTCGATGGGCACCGAGGTATAGGCCGAAGACGATTCCATAGCCTCGAGGACCTCATCGACAGTCACATCTAGATACTCAGCGATCTCCTCAACCTTGGGCGAACGCTGCAGCTCGTTGGTAAGTTTGTCAGTAGCCTGGTTGACCTTGGCCGAGAGCTCCTGCAGACGACGCGGTACGCGCACGCTCCAGCCCTTGTCGCGGAAGTGACGCTTGATCTCGCCCAGGATAGTGGGTGTCGCAAACGTCGTGAACTCGAGTCCGCGCTCGGGATCAAAGCGGTCGATAGCCTTGAGCAGGCCCAAATAGCCAACCTGCATCAGATCATCGATCGGCTCGCCGCGGTTCTTAAATTTGTTGGCAAGAAACCTTACCAGGTTCATGTGGGACATGACGAGCTGCTCGCGTGCGTCCGGGTCACCGGTCTCTTTATAGCGACGAAACAGCTCGCGGGTTTTCTCCTTGTCCCAAGCGGTCTTACCGCTCCGGGAACGTTCGGTCATATTAGATATCCGCCTTGAGGTCGAGGGAAAGCGTCAGGGGCGCCGCAGTCTTTTCGTAGGAATCGCACACGCTCGCCAGAATGAGCTCGGCATACACGGCAGCCTGGTCATCCTCGTCGACGGTGGCCTGGTCACCAAAGGTAAAGGTCATGCCAACGTGAGATTCGTCGACATCGAATTTGATCGAGATGTCATCGGAATCAACAGCTGTGCAGCCGAAAATAAATGCTTCCTCGGCAGCCATACGAATGTCCTCGATGCGATCGACGGACATGGAGCACAGCGCGCCGACGTTGGCCGCCGTCATACGCACGAGGCGTGCCAGACGCGGATCCCCGGCAACAGTCAGCGTAATAGGGCAGGTTGCTTCGCTACTCATCGCAGGACTCCTCGGAGGTCTCGGCGGGCGTATAGGTGTAATACTGAGCAGGCTTGGCTGCGGGCTTCTGAGCCGCATCCGCACCATCGGCGGCCTCGTCCTCAGCCTCACCAATCAGAACGCGCTCGGTAGGCTGCTCGGCCACGGCGGCGGCAGCGGCGAGCTTGCGATCGGCGTCGGCTGCAGGAGCCTTCACCTTATTGAAGAGCTTCTGCACGGCGCCAGCAGCAGAATCAGTCACGCTCGACACAGCGTTGCTTGCCTCGGCCACGCTACCCGTGACCTCAGAAATGTCGCGAACCACGGCTTCGACCTCTACGAGATTGGAGGTAAGGGCATCAACTGCCGTCTTGCTCGACTTAAGCAGCGGCTCCATCTGGGCAAGTGCCGGCGTAAGCTCGTCGACAGCGCCGTCGAGTTTTGCCACCACCGGCTGCGCCTCGGCGATGGTGTTGTTGAGGTCGTTCACGGTCTTATCGAGCGAGTCGACAACGTTGCGGGTCTTGCGCAGGGTAAGCGCGAGCTCAACAATAGCCCACACGCCGGCAATGGCAAGCACCAGCAGGGCGATTTGAATGGGACTCATACAAGCCTCCCAAAGGAATCGAAATACAGACGCTTTTCATGGTACCCCAAAGGGGACCGAACATGCCAAGAGCAGCAACGTGGGACAAAATTATCAGCAGCTACTTCGGTGCATTCCCGCTGCGGTCGCGCTCGCTTTGCTCTACGCGCCACTCTTCCCAGCCGCGCCCGGCAGGCTGCCAGAACGCACCGCGCTCCAGCCCCTCGGGCAAATAGCGCTGATCAACCCAGCCTTCGGGATAATCGTGCGGGTATTTATACACACCGTAGTCGTCGCTGCCTGGGCGATGGCGATCGCGCAGATAACTCGGCACCTCGCGAAGCCCACTAGAATGGATATCGGCCAGCGCCGCATCAATCGAAGCCTCACACGCGTTGGATTTAGGGGCCAAACACACATAGAGTGCAGCCTGAGCCAGGTTAATGCGGCACTCGGGATAGCCAATGACCTCGGCAGACTTAAACGCGGCATGTGCCACCAAAAGCGCCTGCGGGTCGGCGTTGCCAACATCCTCAGAAGCCTGAATCATAATACGACGAGCGATAAACTTAGGATCCTCCCCCGCGTCAATCATGCGCGCGAGCCAATAGATCGTGGCATCGGGGTCGCTACCGCGCATGGACTTAATAAATGCACTGATGATGTCGTAGTGCATGTCACCGTTTTTGTCGTACGAAAAGCCACGACGCGGGTTGGCAATCTTAACGTCATCCACGGTAATGGGATAGCGCTCCCCCGCCGCCGGCGCCGGCGTTCCCTCGGTATCGGGACGTGTGACGGCAATCTCGCTCGCAAGCTCGAGCGTCGTGAGCGCCGAGCGAGCGTCACCCGCTGCCAGCGTGCAGATGGTCTTAACCGTATCCACATCGGCCGAGAACTTACCGTTCAGGCCATGCGGAGCCTCGAGCGCACGCTCGATCAGCGTGGCTATGTCCTCGTCCTTAAGGTGTTCAAGTTCCACCACACGACCACGCGAGAGCAACGCCGAGTTGACCTCGAAGTACGGGTTCTCCGTCGTGGCACCAATCATAATGACGGTACGGTTCTCAACTGCATGCAGCAGGGCATCCTGCTGCGACTTGGAAAAGCGATGAATCTCGTCGATAAACAGGATAGTGCGACGGTCATACGTATTCAGACGCGTCTTGGCCTCGTCGATCACGCGGCGCAAGTCCTTCACGGTGCCCGTCACAGCGCTGACCTCGACAAACTCGCTCTTAGTATGGTTGGCGATAATATGGGCCAGCGTCGTCTTACCCGTACCGGCCGGCCCATACAAAATCACACTGGAAAGCACGTCGTGTTCGATCGCGGCACGCAACCATGAGCCCTTACCGACGGCCTTTTGCTGGCCCACATACTCGTCGAGCGAATTGGGGCGCATACGCACCGCAAGCGGCGCATTCTGAAAGGAACGCTCGCGCGTCGAAGCAGAAAAAAGGTCGTCCATAGCCATCCCGTGTATCAATCAAAAACGTTTTCCACTAACAGTATACCGAATTTATACGAACTACCGTTCGTTAATATAGGTACGGTGCGGAAACTTCAATCCCGGAAACAGCTTGCTCGTGAGCTCGCAGAAATAACCGTCCGTCATGCTCGCAATGTAATCCACGACCGCCTGGTCCTTATCGTTCTGCCAGGCATAGGCGCGATCGTAGTAGGAAAGCTGCTGCTCGATGCGAGAAATGTGGTGTTTAAAGATATACGAGGACTCGTCACCTTCGTTTATATCCTGCAGGCAACGGTCGTAAAGCTTTTCGAAGGCTTCGCGCAGCTCCGCCTCGGAGTCGCCTTCGATACCGCCCTTGCTATAGATCTTCTCGTAGTTCTCGCGCTTGGCACGGCGGATCTCCTCAAACAGGTCCTCGCTCATCTCGATGCGCGGCTTACCATAGCTATGCTCCACGATATCGACGGAAGCGTGCGTAAGGATCCAACTGTTGTAGGCACCGCCCCGGCCATCATCAAAAGCGTCGGGTGACAGCAGGCCCGCCGCGATCGCATCCTGACGGTCACGACCGACGTAGGCAAGAATATCCGAAATGCGAACGACGCAGCCCTCGAGCGTCATGGGACGCAGATGCTCAATTGCGCTATAGCCCATGGCAATGCAATCCTCAACCGTCTGGTCAAACTGGTCAAAGGAGCTCATGTCCGAGAGCTCAAACACACGCTGCTCGTACTCGCCGTTATGGCATAGCACGCCGTCGAGCGTCTGGAGCGACACGTTGCGGCCAAACAACGCGTCGAGCACGCGGACCGACTGCACGTTATGGAAAAAATAACGCCCCGTACGCTCATGATAGATATCGTTGAGGAAGCGCTCGCCAGCATGGCCGAAAGGCGTGTGTCCCAAGTCGTGGCCCAGACCAATCGCCTCGATCAGATCGCAGTTGAGCCCCAGGGCGCGACCGATATCGCGCGCGATGCGCGAGACAAGCTGCACGTGCAGACCGCGGCGTGACAGGTCGTCGTTGCTGCGAAAACTGAAGACCTGCGTTTTGCCTGCATAGCGGGTGTATGCGGGCAGATGCAAAATCTTTTCGGTATCGCGCATAAAGGCCGGACGCATAAGCGTGCCTTTGTCGGCAGCGCGATCAATACGACGAATGACCTGATCGTCGTTGCAACGATACGGGTTGACGGCACCCGAAGCACGATCGGCGGAAATGCGCTCGACCAGCTCGGGCGACAACGCCGAGGGAATACGGTCCATGCGCGCCTTAATGACGGCCGTTTCTTGATTAGTTGCCATGGCATGCTCCTTAAAAAGGATGCGCAATCAGTTACAATGTGCAGCCCACGACCTCGATTATGGCAAAAATCGGCACTAAAAACGGGAGCAATGGCAGGGAACGCGATTTTATGAAGAGGCAGGAGAGGGCCAGGACCAGGAGCGAGACGGCAAATGCCACGATGCCGCCCATAGGGTCGAGCGTGCAAAGCGCGAAGAGTGCTTTGGCGTCCCCCATGCCAATCCCCGGGGCTTGGCGAAGGCGCCGCCAGAGCGACTCAGTAAGCACAAGGGCAAGGTAGACGATGACCGCAAGACCGGCGTGGTCAAGCGCCGTGGTAACGCCCTTGTCGAGCCAGACGCCTGCCAACGCCGCCACCGCACACACGCCGGCAAGCTCATTGGGAAAGCGTCGCTCACGGGCATCAATCGCCACACCAGCAAAGGCGCAAATCCAAAACGGGATATAGACCATCGAGCACCTCCTCGAGCTGCATCGCAAAAGCAAAAACCACCACAAAGGTGCCTGTCCCCTTTGCGGTGGTTTTGGTGGTGGTTATTTGGCGCCTTGCATGACCTCGTCAAGGGTAACGTTGACGGCGTGCTGCGTCGGCACCCAGTCGACCTTCAGGAACAGCGCGGCCACCGTGATGGGGATATAGCTGAACATAAAGATCGGGAAGGTAAACAGGTTAGTCACCAGACGCCACTTTTGCGCGCAGTGAATGTGCTTGTACTCAAAGATAGTCGTGAGCAGCGCCAGGATAAAGAAGGTCTGATACATCATCACGAAGGTCATAATGAGCGAGGCGGCACAAGCCTGCATCTCGACCTCGGTGGCCAAGAAGCCGTGCGAAAGCCCGCCCACGATGAGGAAGGTCGCGTTGGCGAGCATGGAGATCAGGGACAGCAGCATGCCCGGAGCGATGGTCATAAACATGTCGTAGGCGGCAAAGCGATGATAGCGGAAGGTCGACTTGACCAAGTGCTTACCATAGGTAAAGAATACCTGGTAAAAGCCTTTAGTCCAACGCATGCGCTGTTTCCAGGACGCCTTAAACGTCACCGGCTGCTCGTCAAAGAACTCCGCCGGCGCATAACCGATGCGGATGCCGTGAATGGCGCAGAACGTGGTGAACTGGATATCCTCGGTCAGCGTATGAAACTGCCAACCATGCATGCCCTCGATAACGCTGGCGGAGATGAGGTAGCCCGAACCCGAGACGGCGCAGGACGTCTTGCAGATATTACGCGCGTTGTTGAGAAAGCGTGCCTCACGCAGATACCAGGTGGCATTAGCTGCCGAGACCCACGAGCTGCCGAAGTTCTTGGAGTTGCGATAGCTCGTGACCACATGGAAACCCTGGTCAAAGGCATCGTTCATCTTAGACACGTAATCGCGGGAGATAACGTTGTCGGCATCGAAGATGAAGTAGCCCTCAAACGTGTCGGGATACTCGTTAAGGATACGGTCGAAACCAAAGTCCATGACCCAGCTCTTGCCCTTACGGGCCAGGTCATTGCGCTCGTAAACAATGGCACCGGCCTCGCGCGCGAGCTGCGCCGTGTTGTCGGTGCAGGCATCGGCGACCACGAAAACCTCGATGAGCTCGGACGGATAGTCCTGGTCCTTGATGGAGCGAACGAGGTTGGCGATCACGGCCTCCTCATTATGCGCCGCGATAAAAAAGGCATAGCGATGGAGTTTTTTGGCCTTGGGAGGCGCGACCTCGCCACGAAGAGCGCCAATGACAAAGAAGACCACCTGGTACAGAAAGCAGACCGTGAGCAGCGTGACGACAATCTGGTTGAAGATCACGATGGGTGTGTTGGTTTGTAAAAAGGCGAGCATGCAGGCTCCCAGCAACGCGTAACGTAAACAATCGTATATCTTACCGCAGGCTTACCGAGTTCAAGAAACCACCTAATACTCCTTGATTATCGACTTTATCCGAACACCTCCCACATTCATCCGCACATGTGCGGA
>CAJMPF010000052.1 GCA_905215195.1 uncultured bacterium
ACGTCGACGGTGGCGTAGCCGATTCGGTTCCCATCGAGCACGTGCTGGAGGAGGCGGGCTTCGATCGCGCGGTTGTCATTGTCACGCAGGACCGCTCGTACGAGAAAAAGCCCTACGAGTTTATGCCCGCCGCGCGCGCCCGCTATGCCGACTACCCCTACCTGCTCGAGGCTATCGAGACGCGCCACGACCGCTATAACATCCAGCGCATGCATCTGTGGAAGTATGAGCGCGAGGGCCGCGCACTGGTCGTTGCTCCGCAAAAGCCGGTCGAGGTCGGTCACGTTGAGCACGATCCAGCAAAGCTCCTCGACCTGTATATTCAGGGCCGCCAGGAGGCAAAGCGCTTGCTGGGAGATATCGAGGCATTTGTCGAGCGCTAGTGTCGCGACGTCATGACCCATGGACGACATGTGCAGAAAGTCTGGTCAGAACCAAAATACCTGTTGACTCGGGCGGCGAGCGGGGTAATATGGACGGGTTACTTGCAGAGCCCCGTGAATCTCTGTAACAACACGTACTGTACATGGAGGAGTCTAAGTGATTTCGAAATCGACTCACTACGCCAAGCAGGGCGAGGTCCAGCGCAACTGGGTTCTCGTCGACGCCGATGGTGCTGTCCTGGGCCGTCTTGCCACCCAGATCGCAATGATCCTGCGCGGTAAGAACAAGCCCCAGTTCACGCCCAACAGCGACTGCGGCGACTTCGTTGTCGTCATCAACGCCGATAAGGTCCAGCTTACCGGTAACAAGGCCGACACGAAGACCTATTATCGCCACAGCGGCTACAACGGCGGCCTCAAGGCTGAGAGCTTCCGCCAGGCTATGGAGAAGCACCCGGAGAAGGTCATCGAGCGCGCCGTTCGCGGCATGCTGCCCAAGACCACCCTCGGCCGTGCCCAGATGACCAAGCTTAAGGTCTACGCTGGTGCCGAGCATCCGCATGCTGCCCAGAACCCCACGAAGATTGAGCTGGAGGCTTAAAGATGGCTGAGAACACCGTTGTCTACCAGGGTACCGGCCGTCGTAAGAACGCCGTCGCCCGCGTCCGTCTCGTCCCCGGCACCGGCAAGGTGACCATCAACAAGCGTGACGCCGAGCAGTATTTCGGCCGTCATCAGCTCGTTGAGAACGCCCTTGCTCCCTTCAAGGTGACCGACACCGCCGGTCAGTTCGACGTTATCGCTCTGTGCGATGGCGGCGGCATCTCCGGTCAGTCCGGCGCTCTGCGCCTGGGCATCGCTCGCGCTCTTCTGAACGCTGGCGACTACCGTGCTGACCTCAAGAAGGCCGGTTTCCTTACGCGCGATGCTCGCGTGGTCGAGCGCAAGAAGTACGGCCTCAAGAAGGCCCGCCGCGCTCCCCAGTTCTCCAAGCGCTAAGGTTTTATCTCCTTTCGAGATACAATGTACAAGCGGGGCCTGCCGATTCCTCGGCGGGTCCCGCTTTTCTTTTTCGACTAGGGTGGGCGGTTGTATATCGCCTGCTAGGGAAGGAGCGATCCTATGCCCCAGAACATCTTCGGTACCGACGGCGTCCGTGGCGTCGCCAATGCCGACCTCTCGTGCGACCTCGCGTTTCGCCTTGGCCGTGCGGCGACCAAGTTCCTTGGTCCGGACATTTGCATCGGCCGCGATACGCGTCTTTCGGGCACCATGCTCGAGAGTGCTCTGACCGCCGGCATTATGGCCGAGGGCGGCCGCCCGCACTGCTGCGGCGTCATCCCTACGCCTGCCGTGGCGCTGCTCACCGTCCAAAACGAGCTTGATGGCGGCATTGTCATCTCCGCTTCGCACAATCCGCCGGAGTTCAACGGCATCAAGTTCTTTAGTCGCAAGGGTATGAAGCTTCCCGATGCTGTCGAGGAAGAGATCAGCGCCTGGGTCATGTCCGAGGAAGCCAGGGCTGCCGACACGCTGCCGACCGGTGCCGGCGTGGGCCACATTATCAAGATGAAGGACGCCCGCAAGGCATATGTCGATCATGCCATCGATACGCTCGATGGCCTGAGGCTCGATGGCCTGGTCGTTGCCGTCGACTGCGGTCACGGTGCTTCCTGCCAGACTACGCCCGCCGCGCTGCAGCGCCTGGGTGCCACGGTCCATGCCATCAACACCGATTACTGCGGCACCGACATTAACGTTGAGTGCGGCTCTACGCACCTCGAGCCCCTCCGCGAGCTCGTGCTGCGCACCCATGCTGACATCGGTCTGGCCCACGACGGCGACGCCGACCGCGTACTGTTCGTGGACAGCGAGGGTAATGAGATCGACGGTGACTACATCCTGGCTATCTGCGGTTCTGACCTCGCCGCTCGCGGCAAGCTCGCCAACTCCGAGATCGTTTCGACCGTCATGTGCAACCTGGGCTTCTCCATCGCTATGAAGGAGCAGGGCTTCGAGATGGTTCAGACCGCCGTGGGCGACCGCTACGTTCTGGAGCGCATGCTCGCGGACGGCGCCGTCATCGGCGGCGAACAGTCCGGCCACATCATCTTCCTGGAGCACAACACCACCGGTGACGGCCTGGTGACGGCTCTGCAGCTGCTGGCCGTGCTCAAGCGCACCGGTCGTACCCTCACCGATCTTGCCGGCATCATGAAGAAGTACCCGCAGGTACTCGTCAACGTGCATTCCGACAACAAGGCTGGTCTGGACGATTGCCAGCCCATCTGGGATGCCGTCGCTGCTGCCGAGAAGGAGCTTGACGGCCGCGGCTGCATTCTGGTGCGCCCGAGCGGTACCGAGCCGCTGGTCCGCGTGATGGCCGAGGCCGAGACGCACGAGCTGACCCAGCGCGTTGTCGACGACATCGTCGAGGTTGTCAAGCGCGAACTTCCCTAATGGTCAAAAACCGTTGCCAAGTGGTAAACTGTTAAGGTTATTTTGATTGATTGGTATGTCCGAGGGGGAGCATGTTCACTAAAGTCCTAAGGTCTTTTGGTATGCGTGGTCGAGTCCTTACGCTGGATGCTCCCATCTCGGGCGATGTCATTCCGCTTTCCGAGGTAAACGACCAGACGTTTGCCACCGGCCTTTTGGGCCAGGGCGTGGCGATTCGGCCCACCGGAACGCGTGTGATTGCACCGGCTGATGCCAAGGTCGAGGCCATTTTTCCCACGGGACACGCCGTTGCGCTTAACACGGTCGATGGCTTGGACGTGCTCATCCACGTTGGCCTGGACACTGTTCAGCTCGAGGGCAAGCACTTTACCGTACATGCGCAAGTGGGTGACATCGTCCATAAGGGCGATGTGCTCATTGAGTTCGATCGCGAGGCAATTGCTGCCGAGGGCTACGATGTGACGGTTCCCATCTTGGTGTGCAACTCCGTTGAGTTCTCGAGCATCAAGGGCTCCGTTGGCGTGCATGTCGAAGAGATGGACCAGCTCATCGTTGCTCGCGAGCGCTAGCAAGTGCACGTGGCCATTAGTCTACAATTCAAACACGTTTACGGAGGGCGCCCTTGAAAGAGGACGCCCTCAGTGGCAAGATGGGATTTGTCCGAAGCTAAAAGGCTTTGGGTCACCGTGGACGGGCAGGGGCCTCGACGCGGCTAGACACGAGACACATACATTACGCGACCTCGCCCTGGTGGCCGCACACGTTGGTTGCGGCCGACGCGGGCCGCGGGCAAGTGCTTGTAAGGGAGCCTTGCCTCTCTTGTACGAGAAAGGACGCGTAATGAAGATCATTAAAGCTAAAGACTACGAGGATATGAGCCGCAAGGCCGCTAATATCATCTCGGCTCAGGTTATCCTCAAGCCCGACTGTGTGCTGGGCCTTGCCACCGGCTCCACCCCGATCGGTGCCTACAAGCAGCTCGCTGCTTGGTACGAGAAGGGCGATGTCGACTTTGCCGAGGTCAGCACCTACAACCTGGACGAGTATCGCGGCCTTTCGCACGACGATCCCCAGAGCTATCACTACTTCATGCGCGAGAACTTCTTCGATCACATCAACATCGACCTGAACAACACGCATGTGCCCGACGGTTCCAACCCTGACGCCGCCGCTGCCTGCTCTGAGTACGACAAGATCGTCGCCGACGCCGGTTACCCGGATCTGCAGCTGCTCGGCATTGGCAACAACGGTCACATCGGCTTTAACGAGCCCGATGACCATTTCTCCAAGGGTACGCACTGCGTCGACCTGACCGAGAGCACCATTCAGGCCAACAGCCGCCTGTTCGACAGCATCGACGATGTTCCCCGTCAGGCCTACACCATGGGTACCCAGACCATCATGTATGCCCGCATGATCCTGGTTGTCGCCAACGGCGAGGCCAAGGCTCAGGCCGTGCACGATATGTGCTATGGTCCGGTTACGCCCAAGTGCCCGGCTTCGATCCTGCAGCTGCACACCAACTGCGTTGTCGTTGCCGACGAGGCCGCCCTTTCGCTCTGCGAGTAGCGCGAATCCTGCAGCTCGACATAGCCTTGCCTAAGGCCTCCGCTTTGCGGGGGCCTTTTTGTTATCCCTTTCCGCCCACTTGACCAAAACCTTGCCGCAAGCTTGACGAACGCCGGACGCCCAACAGCTTGATTCATTCCATACCAGATTCTATGCAAAAATGCCACTAGAAGGTCGTAGACGGTAGCGGGTGCTAGGCGAGTTGAATGACATAACTGAACCTTGTTCATTTGCGTTACACTGCCGCTTAGATGGGACAAGCTGACAAGCTCATTTACCTGCTTAAAGACCGATTAGTCGGGGGATTAATAACAATCGGCCCTCGCTGTACAAAAACTTGCCGCTTGCGTACCAAAAGACAACCTAAAACACAAGGTCGCTCTATTCATAGCTCGGCTTGTATGGTCTTGCGGCTACAGTGTCCATACGGTCGAGTTGAGGAGCGGGCATGGTAAATGATTTGAGCGGTATAGACGACCTCGAGCTGATGCCGTTAGGCGGAGGCTATATGGTGCGACGCGAACGCTTGATGAATGAGCTTATCGCCAAGGGCCGAAAGGCCGGCATCGTGGTTCTTTATGCGCCCGACGGGTTTGGGAAGACCTCGGTGCTGCTGCAGTACACCCATGAGGTTAAATGCGACCCGACGCGAGGCCCCGTGCGGATTATCGAGGCCGATCGTGCCATTGGGCGCGAGGTGTTTATGCAGCTCGAGGTGGTTACCGAAGAACTCAAAGACAAACCGCACTCCCTTATCGCGATTGATAATGTGCCAAACCTCGATCAGCACGATACCGAAGACCTCATCGACAGGATTCGCGGCCTGCGCGCTATGGGGATAGGGGTCTTTATTTCCTGCCGTCCTTCAAATCGTCAGCTGATTCATGGGCTGGGCGATTCGGTTAAGATCAATGCGCAGATGCTCAAGGTGCATGCCTATGAGTATTCGGCGTGGGCATCGGCGTTTTCGATCAGCACATCGCTCGACTTCTATCAGCTCACGCAGGGCGTGCCCGAGCTCGTTTCGGCATTGCAGACGGGTCTGTATGGCCAAGGCGACGTAGCCGGCCTGCTCGAAAACGAGATTGTCAACGTATATGGCGCGGCACTTGCCGATCTGGCTTCGCTCGACAATAATGCGCTGTTTTGCGTGGCATGTCTCATGGTTTTGATGGGCGAGGGCAATATCGCAGAACTCGAGGCTTGCGGGGTGAGGCTGTCGATGGTCGACCAGTCCTATTTTGTACGCGACTACCCGATCTTTGGCTTGGATCCCGCCGAGCGGAGTTTTACGTGTCTGGGCACGGAGGATAACGGACGCTTGCGCTTGCGTAAGTTGGTGGCCGAGGTTCGCCCCGAACTTGTTCCGAGGGCGGCCCGGATTTTGCTTAAGGCGGGCCGATGCGATGCGGCGATGGGCCTGGCGGACGCCTTTTTGGACCGTGAAGCGGTCCTTGAACTTGCTGGGCAGTATGGGGTCGATCTGGCTCTGACGGGGCACGGGGCCGATATCTGCCGAGCGGCGCTGGGCACGATCGATGCCGACGATCCGGCACCAGAGCCAACGCCCGCCGAGGCGCTTGGCGTATATCTGGCAGCGGTCAGCGTGTCCAATACAAAGCTCGCTCGCTATATGGCATCGGTCATCGAGCGTGGGGGCGAACGGGCGGCCTGCGAAATAGACCCTGTTTCATGGAGGGTGGCCCAGACACTGACGGCTGTTTGCTATGGGGACAACGGACTTGGGCTTCCTACGAACCTGGCCGTGCCAGAAATCGAGACATCTCATACCGCACTCGATATGTTGTCTGCGCATATCGAGGTCAAGCGCTGTCTGACCGAGCGGGGAGATGACGGCGGCGTTCTACAGCAGCTCAAAACGAGCAGGGCCTACGACTGCGAGCTCGACATCGCGGGGATTGTTATACGGGCCGATAGCATGCTGGTGGAGCTCTTTGACGGGTCGTTTGCGGGAACCGACGAGCGCGACGACGAGATGACGGTGGTGCGGGAGGCGCTCGACGTACGTGGGCTTAAGGCGATGGCTATCTGGGTGCGCATGGTGTTGGCGGCACGGCGGCTCCTTTCCGGCTTGCCGGTAACCGACGACGCGGCGTTCAACGAGCTCGATCGTTTTGCCGTGCGCATGCGCGACAACCAGATTCAGCTGTTTGGCCTGTTGCTAGAAGGCTGGCAGTCGCTGGCAGAGGGACGGCCGGTCAATGCAAAGTTCCGTGCGGTCCAAGTGCTCAAACTTGCCGAGGAGTCGATTGCGTACATGCGCGATAACGCATTGCTGCTGGAGCGCGCGGCATATCTGCGTAACACCTCGATGGTTTCGGTGCGCGAGGAAGCGGAGCTACTCGATATAAGCCAGACGCAGGTTGGTGGAGCGGAGGCCTGGATGGTGGCGCTGCATTTGGCCTGTGCGGGCCGAGATAGCGATCTTGCGGCCTGGATGTCCATGAATCGCGCGGGGATTCTAGAGCCATCGTATCGGCTCTTTGCGCGCCTTGCCATGCATTGTCTGGGCGAGCCGGCGGGCAGGATACGCAAGAAGCTTCCCGTGCGCGAGCTGTCGCGGTACTCGCTGCGCGACGATTTGGAAGGGGAGGGTGAGCGCCTGTTCCAGGCCGGCGAGGTTGAAGCCGTTGATACCATCGACCATATCGAGATCCGCATGTTTGGTGCGTTTCGCGCCGAGCGCGACGGGTTTCCCATCACGGACAAAATGTGGCGCCGCAAGAAGGCGGCGACGCTTGCCGAGCGGCTTGCACTGGGCATGGATGCGCTCGTCGACCGCGAGACGCTGGCCATGGAGCTGTGGCCCCATGCCGAGTTCAATAGCGCCCGCAATAACCTGTACTCGACGATATCGCGCTTGCGGTCGGCTTTGGGACCGACGCCGGATGGCAAGTCGTGTGTGCTCATCCAAAATGAATGTATCGGACTCAACGGCGACTACGTCAAGACCGATGTGCGGCTGTTTGACCAGATAAGCCGCGAGGTTTTGGGAAATCGCACGGGTGCGCGCGGACCCCATTTAGTTGAGCTGTGCCTTAAGATTGAGCAGCTTTATGCCGGACCGCTGTATGTTCCCAATGGCTGTAATCCCACCTACTTTTTGCGCATGCGACGCATTATGCAGTCAAAGTACATCGATTGCATGATTAAGGGAGCAAATGCTGCTCTAGAAGAAAATGATCTGCAGTCGGCGATTTGGCTGGCAGAGTCGGGGCTTCGACAGGAAACGGCGCGTGAGGATATGGTGCGCTGCGCCATGCGCGTCTACAGTGCGGCGGGGCGGCGGCGCGATATCGTCGAGCTGTACAGCGGGCATATGCACCATCTGAGGGAGCAGGTCAATGGCGTGCCCGAGCCCGAGACGCGGCGTCTATACGAGCGCTTGGTGGAGGGACGGCTCAATCGCGTGCTGGTCGAGCGATAAAAAACGGGCGCCCGAAGTACTTGGGCACCCATAAGCTTGCTATGTGTTGGCTCGCCGGATCATTGGCTCTTAGACGAGCTTGATCTTCTCGATGTCCTTGCGCGAGGACTCGCGATACAGCGAGAACTTGCGGCCGATGACCTGGACGACCTCGGCGTGGCAGCGCTCGGCGAGCTCCTCGGCGGCCTCGCGGGCGGAAAGACTGGAGCCATCGAGCACGGAGCACTTAACGAGCTCGTGCTTCTCCAGGTAGGCGACCGTCTGCTCGACGGTGCCCTCGTTGACATCGGACTTGCCGATGATGATGGCGGGGTTGAGGTGATGGGCCATGCTGCGAAGCTGCTTGACCTGGGCTCCTGTCAGTGCCATGGGTTCTCGCTTTCTATGTATGGGGCGCCCCGCGACGGGGCCTTAATCTACGTGAGCTGTCCCACGATAGCGCAGGAACGGCGCGGTGTGGAGCGCGTTTGCCCAGTTCAAAAAGAATGCGGATGCCGAGTGAGTGGGCGGTGCGGGCTGCAAACAGGCTATGAGCTGGGCGCAGAGACCGGCTCCCATGCAATAAACGCCCAGCGAACCTTACGGATATGGTCGAGCATATAGCGCCCCTGCGGCACGCCCTTGGAGCCCGGCTCACCGGCATGGGGGTTCTCAATCATGTGCTGGGCGATGTAGTCGCGCAGGCGGTCGATCTTATCTTCGTTGCCGTGCTCGAGCATACGGGAAAAATCCGCCACACCTGCCTCAAGGCTATCGAAGGTATCGCGGCGGGGTGATTCAAAATACGTGACCTGTGGCAGTGCACCCATCTGAATAAGGATGTTAAAGGCGTACACAAAACCATTGCTGCAGGTAACCGAGGCGCCGATGGCGTTCATCAGGTGCAGGTCATAACGCGGGCTCGAGTTGGCGACCATCGTAACGGCACAACGCCGACGAGCCGTTCGATCAAGCTTGGCAAGTGCGCCTTTTAGGTTGGTCGTGGTGACAGAGCGACTGGCAAAGGCAACATCCACCGCTTTTGCGACCGGTCCAACCAAATCCCAATCATCATCCCAAGCAAGCTCAAGCGGCGTTATGCGCCCCTCGAGCCCGTAGTACTCAATGCCGGCATCAAGCGTGCCCAACATGGCAGGGGAAAAATCAGCGGCAATCACGGGATGCCCGTCTTGCGCAAGCGGAATAGCAATCGATCCAGCTCCACACCCCATATCGAGCACCGACTCACCAGGCTTTAACGCCAACAGCTTTATAAAATCCTGAGCATAAGGGGCAGTCTCCAACGGCCGAAAATGCCGAGCCCGCTTATCCCACTCAAAAGAATCATCAGCCCGATGCCGAGCGGCCTGCAGACGCATCCATTCGCCATTCCAATCCGCAGCAAGCAGCTCAGATTGAATTACACTATCAGCCACGGGCTATCCCCCTCACAACAAAAAAGCGACTCCCCCCAAAAGAAGAGCCGCAACCAGCATATATCAGAAAAAGAACCGGTC
>CAJMPF010000053.1 GCA_905215195.1 uncultured bacterium
GGAAGGTGACCTCGGCGGACTTCATGCCAGCTGCCATAAGAGCGTGGGCGAGCGGGGCGGCGTCCTCGACCTTGTCGAGCACAACGACCGGCACGATGCCCAGGGACTCAAGCGTGGTGTAGAACTGATCGAACATGATGTTCCTTTCGATGTGTGGCGCGCATGGGCGCGTGATTACCAAATGTGCTGGTCAGGAGCCGATTTTGGATTGGTTATCGGAGGCACCGCTTGGGGTTCAAGCAATTCCAAAACCGGCTGCTCGACCAGTCATGTAGGGAATGCCAGGCAAAACCGGAATGGGACTGGTGGTTTTGCCCGGCCGGAGGAATCGGGGAGCGGGCCGCAGGGGTATGGGATTGGAAAGCTGCGGCCCGCGGAATGGAGACGGACTAGCGCGCGACGCGGGTGCCACCGTCGGCGGCTGATGCTACGGCTGCAATCTCGTCTGCGGTCACCAAGTTGGAGTCGCCCTTGATGGTGAGCTTGAGGATCGAAGCCGCAATCGCGTAGTTGACGGCAGCCTGCGGATCGAAGTCGTTGATGAGGGCGTGGACCAGGCCGGCGTTGAAAGCGTCGCCGGCGGCAACACCCTCAAGCACGTGCACATCGTGAGCAGGGGAGAACCAGTGCTCGCCGCTCTCGGCGTCATAGAGCATGCCCATCCAGATGGAGCGCTCGACGCAGGAGATGTTGCGGACGACCGAGGCGACCTTCTTGCAGCCGTACTCGGCGCAAATCTGACGGGCCATCTCGACGTAGGTGTCGCGCTCCTCGATGCCGTGGGCAAGGGAGCCGGAGACGCAGGTCATGCCGAGGCCGGCGGGTGCGTCCTCGTCGTTGGCGATGCAGATGTCGACGAGCGGCAGGAGCTCCTTCATAGTGGCCTGCGACTTCTCGGGCGACCACATCTTGCCGCGATAGTTCACGTCGCACACGGTCGTGATGCCCTTGGCGCGGCAGGCGGTGAGGGCATCCTTGCAGGCGGCAGCCATCTCATCGGAGACGGCGGGGGTCACGCCGGAGAAATAGAAGACATCGATGCCCTTGAGGATCTCGTCCCAGTTAAAGACGTCGCGCTTGGCCATGTTGATGGCAGAGTACTTGCGGTCGTAGACGCAACCGTTACCGCGCTGCGAGGCGCCGACCTCAAACACATAGGAGCCAAGACGGTCGCCCTGACGCACGACGCGCGTGGTGTCGACGCCGTAGGCCTTCAGCGAACGCAGGGCGCACTCGCCCAGACGGTTGGCCGGGACAACGGAGACGTAAGCGGCCTTGTCGCCCTGGTAGGCCAGGGAAAGCGCAGTGTTGGCCTCGGCGCCGCCGTAGCGGACGTCAAACTCGGTTGCCTGCTCAATACGCAGGTGGTCTTTGGGTGAGAGTCTCATCATGATCTCGCCGAAGGTAAGAACCGTTTTACCCATGGTCGCGCAGCTCCTTTTACTCGTGCGTACACCTTTGATATGGCGTTGGCACGCAGGTGCCAAGACGGTAGGGTGCGTCTTTGCACCTGCGTGCCAACGCTCGCCGAAATCGGTTTACGAAATCGGTTTCGTTTCGAGTTGTAGTATACTCACCTACAGCGTTTTGCAACCGAGATTTTTAAAAAATGCCTAAAATGGCTCAGACTGCCGACATTGGGAAACGGGGTGCGCTATGGCGCAGATGAGAATCAAGGACATTGCCGCCGAGGCGGGCGTGAGTCCGGCCACGGTCTCGCGCTACCTCAACAACCGCCCCGGGCAAATGACCGAGGAGACCCGTGCTCGCATCGCGGCAGTTATCGAGCGCACCGGCTATCGCCCACGTGCCGCCGCGCGCAATCTGCGCAGCTCGCGTACGAACCTCATCGGTGTGATTCTGGCTGACATCGCCAACCCGTTCTCGAGCGCCATGCTCGAGGGCCTTTCCGCCAGCGCCGCGTCGCGCGGCTGCTCGCTCATGACGGCCATTAGCGGCAACGACCCCGCTAAGGAAGCGGAGTCGCTCACCAGACTTATCGATGCCGGCGTGGACGGCCTGGTCGTCAACACCTGCGGAGGCAATGACGAGGCGATCGCCGCGGCAGCGGGACGTCTGCCCGTCGTGCTGCTCGACCGCGACGTTGCCGACGGCGGTGTCGATCTGGTGACATCTAACAACCGTGAGCTGGTCGCCGGCTTGGTAGACGCCTTGGCCGCTGCAGGCAGCGAGCGCCTGTGCCTGCTCACCGAGGCAAGCGACGATAGCCCCGTGCGTCGAGAGCGCGCCGAGGCCTTTGCCGACGAGCTTTCGCGCCGCGGCCTTGCGGGCGAGGTCGTCACCCTGGCCGACGGTGGCGCCACGGGCGTTGGCCGTTTGGACAAGACCATCCGCGACTACGCGGGCAAAAGGCTCGGCCTTATCGCCGTCAACGGCCTGGTTTTCCTGCGTCTGACCGAGGCGCTGGCGCAGCTTGGCCCCTCGCTGCCGGCGGGGCTCAAGATCGCGACGTTTGACGACTACCCCTGGAACCATGTGCTCTTTGGCGGCGTCACCACGGCCGCGCAGGACACCCTCACCATTGCCGAGCGCGTAGTCGAGCGCCTTTCCGAGCGCATCGACGTCGTTACCACCACCGTGGGCGAGGCCGCAAAGCTCGCCCCCAAGCGCATCGAGATTCCCGGCCACATCGAACATCGCGCATCAACCTCGCGCTAGTATGTATGATAATATATAGACAATGTCATACAGGAGGTATCCATTACTGCGTCTGTGCTGAGTGTGCGAGTGGACTCGTCAATTAAAGACTCATTTGCCGAACTGTGCGAAGAGCTTGGCATGACTTCGTCTGTTGCGGTCAATATGTTTATGAGGCAGATGCTGCGCGAGCGCTCTCTGCCGTTTGTTCCTTCACTTGGTAAGAGCTTTGCGAGCGAAAGCGCCGCGACGGGCATTTTGGATACTGCCCAGATTGAGTCCGCCGTCCGCGAGGCAGCCAGCTCGATTCCCGCCATCAAAACCGTGATTCTTTTTGGTTCGTATGCCCGGGGCGAGGCACATGTCGATAGCGATATTGACTTGCGTCTCGAAGTCGATCGCGAACAGGGCTTTGGTCTTTTCGCGTTGTCGGCGTTTGGCGAGGCGGTTCGCAAAGAAACCGGGAAGCAGGTTGACCTTGTCTCGAGTGACTATCTTGATGACGATCTTGCCGCGGTAATCGAGCGCGAAGGAGTGATCCTTTATGATCGCGCGTAAGTCAGACAGCCTGTTCGCGCACGTTTTTTGAGCGCCTGATACGCTTTAACCCTGCGGAAACATTTTTCTGCGATAGTATCTGCGATATAGACCAGTCGAAACCCGCCCGAAAGAAAGGGGAGCGACATGAACCAGCAGAACATCGATTACGTACTCCGCTCCGTAGAGCAGCGTGACATCCGCTTTGTGCGTCTGTGGTTTGTCGACATTCTCGGCCGCCTCAAGAACTTTGCCATTAGCCCCGAGGACCTCGAGGTCGCTTTTGAGGAGGGTATTGGCTTTGACGGCTCCGCCATCGAGGGCTTTGCCACGCCCGAGGAAGCCGACATGCTGGCGTTTCCCGATGCTTCGACCTTCCAGATTCTGCCGTGGCGCCCGAGCCACAACGGCGTCGCCCGCGTGTTCTGCGACGTGTGCACTCCCGATTGCAAGCCCTTCGCCGGCGATCCGCGCGATGCCCTGCGCCGCATGTTCCGCAAGGCCGAGAAGGCTGGCTATCTGCTCAACGTGGGCGCCGAGCTGGAGTATTACTACTTCCCCGACGAGCACACCCCCGAGCCGCTCGACAACGTGGGCTACTTCGATCTTTCGGTGAGCGATGCCGCCCGCGACCTGCGTCGCAACACGGTCCTCACGCTCGAGAAGATGTCCGTGCCCGTGGAGTACACCTTCCACGCCGCCGGCCGCTCGCAGCACGGCATGAGCCTGCGCCACGCCGAGGCCCTGAGCATGTCCGACGCCATCACCACGGCCAAACTCATCATTAAGCAGCAGGCTTACGAGAGCGGGTGCCACGCCTCCTTTATGCCCAAGCCGTTGGCGGGCGAGGACGGCAGCGCTATGTTCCTGTGCCAGTCGCTATTCGACCACGACGGCAACAACGTCTTTTGGGGCGAGGACGACGAGAGGTACCATCTTTCCGATATCGCCAAGCACTACATGGCCGGCATCTTGGCGCACGCGCGCGAGATCAGCGCCATCACCAACCCCACGGTCAACTCGTACAAGCGCATCACCACGGGTGGCGACTCCGTGCCGCAGTACGCCACGTGGGGCTTGCGCAACCGCGCGAGTATGGTCCGCATCCCGGTCTACAAGCCCGGCAAGCAGCTGTCCACGCGCATCGAGCTGCGCAGTCCCGATCCCATGGCCAACCCGTACCTGGTCAACGCCGTCACGCTGGCGGCTGGTCTGGACGGCATCGAGCGCAAGCTGGAGCTCCCGCCCGAGGCAACGGCCGAGACGCTCAAGCTTACCGACCGTCAGATGGTCGAGGCCGGCTACACGCCGCTGCCGCGTTCGCTCAAAGAGGCGCTCGACGTGTTTGAGGACTCGCAGTTTATGAAGGATGCCCTCGGCGAGCACATCCACAGCTTCTTCCTCAAAAAGAAGCGCGACGAGTGGCATAAGTTTGAGTCTACGATCACCGAGTGGGAGATTAAGCATTACCTGGCGAACTCCTAATCGCGCTGGCTTATTCCAGTGCGATTGAGCTCATTTCTTTGGAGGTCGATATGTCCGAAAAGAGTGCCCTGTTCATGGCGCGCACGACGCGCTTCCACGAGTTTGCCCGCAGCTTGACGACCACCCTGGGTGTCGAGGTGAGCCTGGCTACCCCCGATTCGCCGACCGCGGCGCACGACTTTGACCTGCTGATCCTCGATTCCGATGGCATCCGCAGCGACCGCATCGATCAGATTGCCAAATGGCTCGACGACCGCGGCGGCGTCCCCATGCTGGTGATCGTTGACGACGAGACGCTCGGCACCCTGCGTCTGCCGAACCACGCGCATGCCGACTTTGTATGCCCCACGGCGACGCCCAACGAGCTCAAGGCTCGCGCGCAGCGCCTGATGGGCGAGGAGGAGACCGTCGCCGCCGACGATGTGCTCAACATCGATAACCTCGAGATCAACCTTGCTACCTACCAGGTAACGCTCGATAACGAGCCCATCGACCTGACGCTGATGGAGTACTCGCTGCTGAGCTTTTTGGCGACGCATCCCAACCGTGCCTACAGCCGCGAGGTGCTGCTGCACCGCGTGTGGGGCTTTGAGTACTGCGGCGGCACGCGCACCGTCGACGTGCACATTCGACGCATCCGCTCCAAGGTGGGTCCGCAGATCGCGGCACACATCACCACCGTCCGCGGCGTGGGCTATCTGTTTAAGGACTAGCAAGTAAATAGAGGAATGTGAGGGTACCGGAGATTTCTCCAGTACCCTTTTCTCGTTTAGGGCGAAGAGAAGACCTTTCACCGATTTAAAGTGTGTCAGTAAAAACAATATCAAACGTATAGCACTATCTCACGAATATCATTTAGTTACCGTATCTCCCTACTGCACGGATGGAGGAAGAAATGCGTTATTCGAGAAAGGTGATTGTCGGATTCATAGTATTGCTTGCCGCCCTGATGTCTCCAAGGTTGGTTTTTGGAGACGACGACTTGGTTCGTGTCACACCGCAAATAGCTGTGGAGCAAGCGCAAGCTTTCTTTGATGACGTATCGGATGAGCCGGTGACCGCTTGTGACCCAGTAAAAATGGTGAATTCTGATGGGGAATCAATCGGGTATATCGTTCGCGCGAAGCGGGATGACGTTAACTATGGCTACGTCGTATTTGATTCAGAGCGATCTTGGTGGATCAGCGAATACTGCTTGGCTCCGAACGCCCCTATGCCCATTGAGAATACAAGCGATGAAATAGCTCTTCTCGCATCCCAAGATGACATCGTTGCTTTGAAATTTGACGAGCTGTCTTTTGGTATTGCAGATCTGGATAATAACGTTGTTTTAGATGAGAAGGGATGCCGGTCAACAGCGGTGTTTTCTGTGGGAAATAGCCGCAGCGGATCTCCAGGCAGGTTCGAGGATGTTTTCGTATCGCCCAAAGACCTGTATAAGCAAGGATATGTCATTGACGCAAGTAAAACAATTTCAGGGATGATAACGCCTACACAATCAGAGGTTATTAAAGAAACGGGGACCTATGCTTGCGATGTGTCTGCAATGTTTGCGGTAAGCAGCCATTATGTAACGCTAAACCGGCTCAAATTGCCAGACTTATATCATGAGCTTTGGCAGTTATCGGGAACATCCGGCGATCCAAATAAGTCATTCGATCAAGCTACGGGCCTTTACTTTACCCAAGGAAGGACTCCATCTCCAAATGCTGCCCCGGCTATTAAGGAGTTCTGTGCTAGGCGCGGGAAAAGGCTTGAGACATCATTTGCTTGGTATCCATCTTGGGATTCTTTCAGGGCAACTGCAGATTCTGGAAATCTCAGTATTTTTTCTGGGACTCTCAGGTCAAGCCATGACGCTCATGCGATGGCTGTTGCGGGATATGTGGCTATGCATAATACATATTCAAATGATAAGAAATATATGCTTGTTGTCTGGGACGGTTGGTTCAATCAGCTGCGTTTTCTTCCATATGACACAACGATTTATATATCGCATGAAGGGACGTATTGTGGAGAGTGACGGCGAAGATGATAGAAAGCGCATACGTAAAACGCTGGGGCTTCTTTGCGCATTTCTTGGGATATTGGTTGTCGCGGCCTATCAACCGAGTCCCTCGGTCGTTGGTGGAAAAGATGACGAACATATTTCAGTTGAAGTACAGACGCTGTCGGATATTCATAACGGGCAATTTGAGGCGCTTATGCCAAGTGGTTGCCGTAAGAAAATCGATATGCGCCGTAAGTCAAGTTCCGGATATGTCTCAGGGTTGAAAGCAGGTGATAAATGGATTCTAGTTTTTGTGGAAGATAAGGAACTTGACGGGACTGTTCTGTATCCCCATTCAGCTGAGAAAGTCAAATAAAGTAGACAAGGGGAATGAAGAATGATTGATAGAAAGCAGTTTTTAGGTCTGATGGCAGGGGCTCCTATTTTGATGCGAGCTGGGATGGCAGAAGCCGTGGAGTTGCCGGACGCTCGGATGCGATTGACGCTCGTGGTCGACACGGTGGTCAGAGATGAAAATGGCAATGAAAAAACGCGAACAAGAAGCAGAGAGACTATTTTCACGCCAGAGAGCGAAATTGTGTCTGCGGACGCTATGGCCGGTGATGTCATAACAATCCAGAGGGAATCAGATGAAACGTTGCCGCTGCTTGCCAAGATTGAGCTCACGGTCGCTTATTTTAACGATAAAACAGAAATTGAGATTCGTTCCGGAAAGTACTCGATAGTCCAAACCGATCCGCTTGTGATGTATGCAAACGCTTGGTACGCGCTCATGCAGAAGGATAAATACGTGATGAATAACTTCACGGAAAGCGAAGCATCATATGAAACGGGGTGGGGGCCAACGCCATACGACGCGGAGAAAGATAAGTGGACGTGCGGATCAGGCATGGGTGCGACGATTACGGACTTTATTAACGATTCAACATATAGTTTTGCTATCGACTGTTATATCGAATAGACATGACGGCATAAAACGAATTGGCTTAATAGCATGTCATTACTTAAGCAAAGCTGAAATCTTGGCATCTAGTGCTCGGGACTGCCCAGCTTGGGGTACAACTCAACGTGAACAATGATGGCCCGCCACATGTTTGGCGGGCCTTTGGTTATTTGACGAAAGGATCGCAGCTATGAGCGAGAACGATTCCCAGCGTCCCCAGGATGTGGGCAATGCCGGCGAGACTCAGCAGCAGCCGCGCGTGCAGGTGGAGTCGACGCCTGCCGACAGCAACATTCCCTACGTGCAGGCCTACGACACACAGACCGGCAAGCCGCTGGGTAGCCAGCAGGTTGTAAACAAGCACACGGTGGTCAAGACCAAGACCAAAAAGCTGCCGATCTTCATTACGGCGCTTGCCGGTTGTGCCTGCGGCGCCCTGCTGGTCATCGCGCTCATTATGAGTGGCACGCTCGATATCGGCGGCGGCAAGAATGCCGTGACGGCGGGCGCTTCGGGTTCATCGACGCAAAAGATTACGATTGATTCCGAGGACACCACGCTGGCCGAGGCCGTTTCTGCCAAGGCTCTGCCCTCCGTGGTTTCCATCACCGCCACTTCGAGCGGTGGCCAGAATGGCTCGCTTTCGCAGTCTGCCGACGAGTCGGACAGCTCGGGCAGCGTCGGTTCGGGCGTGGTGCTCGATACCGAGGGCCACATCCTCACCAACAACCACGTGGTCGATGGTTACGACCAGTACGTGGTGACCATGGACGACGGCACCACCTACGAGGCCGAGTTCGTGGGCAACGATGCCTCGAGCGACCTGGCCGTCATCAAGCTCAAGGATGCCGATGCCTCCAAGCTCACGCCGATCGAGATCGGTGATTCCTCCAAGCTCAACGTGGGCGAGTGGGTCATGGCGATTGGCTCGCCGTTCGGCAACGAGCAGTCCGTCTCCACGGGCATCGTGTCGGCGCTGTATCGCTCCACGGCCATGAGCTCTACCAGCGGCAACACCATCTACGCCAACATGATCCAGACCGATGCCGCCATCAACCCGGGCAACTCCGGCGGCGCGCTCGTCAACGACAACGGCGAGCTCGTGGGTATTAACTCGCTCATCGAGAGCTACTCGGGCTCCAGCTCGGGCGTGGGCTTTGCCATTCCGGTCAACTATGCCAAGAACATTGCCGACCAGATCATCGACGGCAAGACGCCGGTTCATCCGTACCTGGGCGCCACGCTTTCGAGCGTCAACGCGCTCAACGCCCGTACCAACAAGCTCAGCACCGATAGCGGCGCCTACGTGGCGAGCGTCGTCGAGGATGGTCCCGCCGCCAAGGCCGGCATCCCAGAGGGTGATGTCATTACCAAGCTGGGCGACGACGAGATTACGAGCGCCGATGGCCTGATCATCGCGCTGCGCAGCCACGAGGTGGGCGAGAAAGTCGAGATCACGCTCATGCGCGGCAAGGAAGAGAAGAAGGTCACCGTCGAGCTGGGCTCCGATGAGGAGCTGCAGAACCAGCAGCAGGACGACAGTTCGACCGACACCGGCAACGGCGG
>CAJMPF010000054.1 GCA_905215195.1 uncultured bacterium
TGGATGCGCCGCCAGCCGTAGCTGAATCGATACGTAATCTCGATGATGCGTGCGAAGTCGTCAGGGTATTGCGTTTTTAGACACGCCTCGATAAGCCCCTGCAAAAGGCCGTGGTGCTCGCCAATGAGTTCGATAAGGCCGTCGGGACGCGCAACGTCCCAAGCGGCTCCGAAGTGTGCCTTTGCGGTGTCGATGTCCTTGAGGCTCATGCAGGCCATGGAAGCTGCCAGGTGCAGGAACAGTTCCGAGATGGGATAGCTTCCCTGTTTCATAATCAGGGCGTTTTCCGCCATGCCTAGGCTGCGGCCGTATTCGCCGCGCAGATACAAGGCGTGCGCCATCACGTAGCTGGCGAACAGGCGCAGGCCTTCGGGCAGATGCGCCGCAAGTGGATAAAACTCTTCGGCAGAATACGGGGAAGGCAAGTGCAACAGGACGCTCGCGGCCGAGGCGAACAGGATATGCGTGGCGTGGACGGCGGGCGATTCCTCGTCAGTTGGCGTATCGAGGATGCCGGCAAGGCAACGGCGGGCATCGGCGATACGGTTGAGCGACAGACTGGCATATCCGCAGATAAGGCATGCGGAATAGCGCAGTGCGGGGTCGGTGGCGTCAAGATAGGGGCGCGCCGTCTTGGCAGCGAGGGTGGCCTGTCCGCGAAAGTACAGCGCTTCTGCCGTGGCAATGGCGCGCGAATCGGGGTCGGAAATGCCTGCAACCGCAGCGTCAATCTGCCCCGGCACAAAGGCAGTGCACATCAACGGCATGGGAATGCGCGGGTAGCCATCGCAGTCCATCTTCCATCTCCCAACAGCTGGCAACAATGCAGCAATTGTACTCCTGTTGCTCGGGACCCCTTTCGTTCTACTGTTCGGTTAACGCTGCGGATCGTTTTGGAAGGCTTGCGAGCATGGTGGTCCCGTTCTCGGAACTTGTTTCGACCTCTACCGTGCCACCGTGAAACGCTGCAATCTCCCAAACGAGCGCTAGTCCGAGTCCTGCGCCGCCATATGCCCTGCTGCGGGATTTATCCAGGCGAAAGAACGGTTGGAAGATGCTCTCACGGTACTGCTTGGGTATTCCCGGGCCCTGGTCTTCGACTCGCAGGAACACGTGGCTGTCGTTGTCGCAGATGGAGACGTTGACAGTCGAGCTGGGGTGGCTGTAACGGATGGCATTTTCGACCAGGTTAAACACCAGCCGATAGAGGAGCGTGTCGCTCCCGATTACTAAAGCGTCTCCAGCACAATTGAGGGCTATGCCCTTATTTTCGGCAAGTGGCGCAAGATCGGTGAGGACCTCTTCGGACAGGGGGCCGAGTTCAACAGCGTCCCCGCAAGGGACACTGCGGAGCTCACTCATCTCGAGCAATACCTTGGTCATTCGAGACATGCGCTCAGTTTGTTCTTGTAGCAGGCCGAGCAGCTCGGCTGTTTCGGGTTGCAAACCGGAGTGCTCGGAGATGAATAGTTCAATCTGTGCTTGCATAAGGGCGAGCGGGGTGCGCAGCTCGTGTGCGGCGTTGCCGGTAAACTGACGCTGTGCAGAGAACCCTTCGCCAAGACGGGAGATCATGTCGTTGAAAGAGACGCTGCATCGTTGTAGCTCGGTGGGCACATCTTCACTGAGTCTGATTTCGCTTAGGTTGTCAGGCTGCACGCGCTCAACCTGGGCTGCAAAAGCCCGTAGCGGTTTGAGTGCACGGCCGCTCACAAAGTATGCCAGCGCGCCGCCAAGGAGTGTGACTCCAGCCGTGATGCACCAGATTGTCGTGCCAAAAGACTCTTGTGCGTCGTTTACGACGATCATGACCTTGTCATCGAGGGCCGCTTTCGTTGGGTCGAACGCCTGGAGCGAATCTTCGCCGGTTGCGTTAAAGGCCGAGATGTTGCTGCCGATGGCATCCATGTAGCGCATGCCCGTATAGCCGACCAGGCAGTTCGTCAGCACGCATGCTGCACACGTGAGCAGTGCCGTCATAATCGTTATGCGCCATTGCAGCGAAAGCCCTTTCATTCTCCATCCTCCATAACGTAGCCCTCTCCAATCCGATTGCGAATCGGGTCGTATCCCAAAGCGCCACGCAACTTTTTTCGGAGCGACGAGATGTGAACGCGGGTTGCGTTGCTAAAGCTGTTCACGGTGCTATCCCAAACGTGCTCGATAAGCTCCTCTTGGCTTACCGGTCGCCCCTGATTAAGCATCAGGTATTCCAAGATTCCCGTTTCCTTGCGTGTAAGAGATAGAGCCTCACTGCCCACGGAAGCGATGCGCGCCTTGGTGTCAAAGCTGAGTTTTCCGCAGGTTAATACTATGTCGCTTTGTGCGAAGCGCCTGAGGGTAAGGCTGCGGATCCTTGCCGCAAGTTCGTCCAGATGAAACGGCTTGGTGAGGTAATCGTTGGCGCCGGCATCGAGTCCGTCGACCTTATCGGATACTTCGCCACGCGCGGACAGAATCAGCACCTTGGTCTCGCAGTCGGTTTTCCTAAGTTCCCTGAGTACGGTCATGCCGTCGATACGGGGAAGGTTGAGGTCGAGTACCACGAGGTCAAAGACTTCGACGCCCAGCAGGTCGAGCGCCTCCTGTCCGTCGTGACAGCAGTCGACGCTGTATGCCAGGTTTCGCAAGCTGCGCGCGATTGCGTCACACAGCGCCCGCTCGTCCTCGACGATCAAAATACGCATAACAGTCTCCTTGCACATTTCAAATCGCGCTTAACACGGATTTTATAGTCGATATGGTCCAATGGTCGCGTAACGAAAGGAGTGGTCGAGTTGTTCAAAGCGGTAAAACCCATGGTACAGGTCGCTTTGTTGATCGTCGGAATTGCCATGGTGTGCTTTGGTGTTATGCGTGGCGAGGCGGATGCCGTGCTGGCCAAAGCGATTAGGCTGTGCTTGGAGTGTATCGGAATTGGATAAAAGAGAAAACACTGCGTCGCATGTTTTGGCCCGATTTCGCGGATTCATTCAGGCGGCGGCGACGCTGGTCACCAATATTCACCTGCCAAACTTTGCCAAAGGCGGCATCTATCAGGGCGCGGGGAAAACAGTCTGCGTACCTGGACTTAATTGCTATTCGTGCCCCGCGGCATCGGGTGCGTGCCCCATCGGGTCGTTCCAGTCGGTGGTAGGTTCATCCAAGTTCAACTTTTCTTACTATGTCACCGGTACGCTCATTTTGCTCGGCGTGCTGCTGGGACGCTTTGTATGCGGCTTTCTGTGCCCGTTTGGCTGGCTGCAGGAGCTGCTTCATAAGATTCCCGGCAAAAAGCTTTCCACGAAAAAGCTTAAGCCGCTCACGTACATCAAGTACGTCGTGCTGCTGCTTGCCGTGGTGCTGCTGCCCGTCTTGATGGTTAACGACGTGGGCATGGGCGACCCATTCTTTTGCAAGTACATCTGTCCGCAGGGTGTGCTCGAGGGCGCCATTCCGCTGGCCATTGCCAATGCCGGCATTCGATCTGCGTTGGGACAGCTCTTTACTTGGAAACTTGTCGTTCTCATTGCCGTGGTAGTGCTGAGCGTTTTGTTCTATCGCCCCTTCTGCAAATGGATTTGTCCACTCGGCGCATTCTATGCGCTCATGAATAAGGTGTCCTTGTTGGGGATTCAGGTCGACGCGTGCAAATGCGTCTCGTGCGGCAAGTGTTCAAGGGTTTGTCAGATGGACGTTGATGTGGTCCGGGCGCCCAATCATGCCGAATGTATCCGGTGCGGAAAGTGCATCGGGGCCTGTCCCGTCGATGCCATCAGCTATCGCTATGGCCTGGATGTGTCGGCGGAAAAGCTCCCCTTGACCGCCGATAAAAAGTAAACAAGCTTCGACAAAACGGAGGAATGACCATGAAGCTTTCTAAGATTGCGGCCTTGTTTATGGTGCCGGTGCTGGCCTTGTGTCTTGTGGCGTGTTCGTCACCCGGTGGCAATGCGAGCGAATCTGCGGGCTCCGATCCTAAGATTGCAGAACTCACTGCGCAGAAGCCGACCAATGCCGACGAGGCCGCCGAGCTGTATGCGAAGCTCATGCAGAAGGAGAACGAGATCTTTTCGAGTGATAACGCGCTGTGGGAAAAGGTATTCAATGCGGCAAATAAAGACTCGGCAATGATTGAGGACGGCAGCAATTACGGCGATTTTCTGCTCAAGACCATCGACGGCGCCAAGGATGAGTTCACGGCGGATGAGCTTAAGACGCTCAAGGCCGGTGCGCAGCAGATCAAGGAAATCGAGGACAAGCTCGAGAGCTTGGAGAAGGAGTTCCCCGGCTGTGGAAGCACGCCGAGCGCAGGCGAGAGCGTCGACGCTTCGACCGCTGGCATGACGGCTGGTGCCAATGCTTCGAGCGAGGCGACGAAGTTCCCCAGCTTTACGGGCAAGGACCTGGACGGCAACGACGTGAGCAGCGACGAGCTGTTCTCTAAGAACAAGGTTACCGTCATGAACTTCTGGTTCACCACTTGCAAGCCGTGCGTGGGTGAGTTGGGCGATCTTGAGAAACTGAATCAGGAGCTTGCCGAGAAGGGCGGCCAGGTCGTGGGCGTCAATTCCTTTACGCTCGATGGCAACAAGGGCGAGATTGCAGATGCCAAGGACGTGCTGAGCAAGAAGGGCGTGACATATAAGAACATCTGGTTCAAGTCGGATAGCGAGGCCGGTAAGTTTACGTCAAATTTGTTCTCGTTCCCGACAACGTATGTCATCGATCAGAATGGCAACATCGTAGGGGATCCAATCGTGGGAGCCATCAGCTCCGCCGAGCAGCGCGCAGCACTCGATAAGCTTATCGACCAGGCGATTGCGAATAGCGAGCAGTAGAAAACGCGTAAAGCATAGCGTGGATCGTGTGTCGCTGTGCAAAGTAGTCCGCTACCTTTCAAGATAAGCTCCACCATTTAGAGGTCCCACTTGGGGCCTCTTTTTTGGACGTCGTCCCGTTCGTTTTTTGATGCGGTTCCCTACATTCCTCACTGGTGTCGGTGAAAAATGGGGATAGAGTAGGACAAACGCGTCGAATACGAACGGCGGAGGAGAGCGGGCAGGGTGCCTGCGCAGGAGAGGTTGCCGTCCATGCTGGAGCTCAAAGGTATTTGCAAAAGGTACGTTACGCAGTCGTTTACGCAGGTGGCGCTCGACAACGTAAGCCTGTCTTTTCGCGATAACGAGTTCGTGGCCATTCTGGGTCCCTCGGGTTCGGGTAAAACTACGATGCTCAACGTTATCGGCGGACTCGATCACTTTGATTCTGGCGACCTGCTCATCGATGGCATTTCGACCAAGGACTTCCGTGATCGCGATTGGGATGCTTATCGCAACAACCGCATCGGCTTTGTGTTCCAGAGCTATAACCTCATTCCGCATCAGACCATCTTGGAAAACGTGGAGCTGGCGCTCACGCTCACGGGCGTGGGACATGCCGAGCGCCGCCAGCGTGCGCGCGAGGCGTTGGAGAAAGTTGGCCTGGGCGAGCACGTTAACAAGCGCCCGAGCCAGCTATCGGGCGGACAGATGCAGCGCGTGGCGATTGCCCGTGCCCTGATCAACGATCCCGAGATCGTGCTGGCAGACGAGCCGACCGGCGCCCTGGACTCAACGACATCCGTGCAGGTCATGGATTTGCTCAAGGACGTGGCACGCGACCGTCTAGTTATTATGGTCACGCACAATCCCGAGCTGGCGTACCAATACGCCACGCGCATCGTCAACCTGGCGGATGGTAAGATCACCGACGATTCCGATCCTTTCGATGTCGCTGACGCCACGCGCCGCGAGGCCAAGCCTACGCGCAAAACCTCGATGAGCTTTGTGACGGCGCTGGGGCTTTCTGCCCGAAACCTTATGACCAAAAAAGGCCGTACGGCCATGACGGCCTTTGCGGGCTCGATTGGCATTATCGGTATTGCGGCGATTCTGGCGCTGTCCAATGGCGTAAACGGCTACATCAAAAAGGTCGAGGAGGATACGCTCTCGAGCTACCCACTCACCATTTCCAAGCAGGATTACGACCTGTCGTCCATGATGGGCGGGCAGGGGGCCACGGATGACGAGGCGTCCAACGGCGAGGGTCCGTCCGACGACGGCACCGACGGCAAGGCTCAGGGAACCGATAGGATCCCTGTGGTCACGGCCGTAAAGGATATGTTTGCGAGCGTTAAGTCCAACGACATGAAGAGCTTTAAGGCATGGCTCGATGCCGGTGGCGACGGCATCGATAAAGAGGTCAACGCCATTCAGTACGGCTACGGTGTATCGCCGGTTGTCTATCGTGCCGGCAAGGGTGACGAGAAACCCGTTCGGCTGGTGCCCAATGCCATGACCGAGGCCATGAGCGGAGGCGCGAGCTCAGCGGCAACGGTGAGCATGGAATCCATGGGAACCTCGGTCTTTAACGAGATGATTGACGACCAGAGCCTGCTCGACAGCCAGTACGATGTCGTCGCCGGTCATTGGCCCACGTCTGCTAACGAAGCCGTAATGGTGCTTTCGAGCCGTGGAACGGTGGGCGACTACACGCTCTACAGCATCGGCGCGCTGGATATCAACGAGCTCAACGACCTGGTTAACAGCGCCATGACGGCTGACGGTAAGATCGAAACGCCCGAGACCGGCGCCGACTTTACCTACGACGATGCGCTGTCCACGACGTTTAAGGTGCTGTCGCCGGCCGATGCCTATCGCAAAAACGAAGAGACCGGCATGTGGACCGACATGTCTGACGACGCCGACTTTATGGTTGCCAAGGTTGCCGACGGTATTGACGTGCACATTGTGGGCGTGGTGCGACCCAACGAGACCGCCAACGCGAGCGCGTTGTCCCCGGGCATTGCCTACACGCATGCGCTGACTCGCCAGCTTATGGAGCGCGCCGCAAATTCGCAGATTGTGCAGGAGCAGCTTGCCCACCCCGAGACGGATGTCTTTACGGGCAAAACCTTCGACGAACTGCAAGGCGAGGCCAAGCAAGGCGTTGATCTGGGCAGCATGTTCAGTGTGGACGAAGCGGCGCTCAAGAGTGCGTTTTCGTTCGATACATCTGCGCTTTCGGGTGCGGCCGGCGGTATCGACCTTTCTGGTATTGACTTGTCCGGGCTGGACATTGACCTTTCGGACGTTGGAAAGGACGTCGACTTCAGCGACATCATGGCCAAAGCACCGGCCCCAGATTTCTCGGGCATCTTTGACGGTCTGGAACTCACGCCCGAGCAAATGCGGCAGGTGGGAACGCTTGCCAACCAACTGTTCGAGGGCTTTTTGCAGTCTGATCAGTTTAAGGCGCTGTCGCCCGAAGATCTTAAGGACGCGTCAAAGCTCTCTGCCGCATTCTCGACGTATCTTGAGCATGATGCCGCAGCCCAGCAATGCCTAGCTCAGCTGAAGGCCCTCGGCGGCGATGCCCGGGCCGAGCGCCTGCGGCAGGCGATGACCGACTATGTGCAAAAGCAGCTGGCTCCGTATCTGCAGCAGGCTATGGATCAGATGATGAAGTCGATCAGCGACCAGATTGCGGCGACGGTGTCAGCTCAGCTCAAGGCAGGCACGGCTGGGCTTATGGACCAGATGGCGACGCAGATGTCTTCGAGTTTTGCCAACCTAGCGAGCGCTATGCGTGTGGATGCGAGCGCCTTTGCCCGCGCCATCCATTTCAACATGGACGCCGAGGACCTGAGTTCGCTCATGATGAGCTATGCCAAGGCTTCGAAGCTCACCTACGACAACAATCTGACCACGTTGGGTTATGCGGACGAGGCGGATCCCATCTCGGTCAAGATTTTCCCGCGCGACTTTGAGGCCAAGGAGCGCGTACTCGATCGCATCGATGCGTACAACAAGCAGGTCAAAGCCGCCGGCCACGACGAACAAGCCATCTCGCACACCGACTACATGGGCATCATCATGGGCTCGGTGACCGACATCGTGAACACCATCAGCTTGGTGCTCATCGCATTCGTGAGCATCAGTCTGGTGGTGAGCTCCATCATGATCGGCATCATCACGTACATCAGCGTGCTGGAGCGCAAAAAGGAGATTGGCATTCTGCGCGCGATTGGCGCGTCGAAGCGTAACGTGGCAAACGTGTTCAACGCCGAGACCTTTATCGAAGGCCTCATCGCCGGCGTCTTTGCCATTGTCGTCGTGGTAGCCGTGAGCTTCCCGGTTAATGCCTGGGCGCTTGCGGCCAAACAGGTCCCCAACCTAATGAGTCTGCCCGTGCAGGATGCGCTGGTGCTCATTGCAATTTCGGTGCTGCTGACGGTCGTTGCCGGTCTACTGCCTGCCCGCAGCGCATCCAAAAAGGATCCCGTGGAAGCCCTGCGCTCCGAATAATGTGACAAAGGGACGGTTCCTTTGTCACGTTCGTTGATATGAGAGAAGAGTAGATGATCCTTTCGTTGGCCCCCATGGAGGGGATTACCGGGCATGTGTTCCGTCACGTGCATGCGGAGTGCTTCGGTGCGCTCGATTGCTATTACACGCCGTTTTTGCCGCCGCCGCGGGTGGGAAATCGCTTTGGCGGCAAGGCGTTTAAGGAGATCGATCCTGCCAATAACCAGGGGCTCAACGTGGTGCCTCAGCTGATGTCCAAGAACGCGGACGAGTTTGTGTGGGCGGCGCAGGTGCTCGCCGACATGGGCTATCGCGAGGTCAATCTCAACTTGGGTTGTCCCTCGGGGACGGTTGTTGCCAAGGGCAAAGGATCGGGCTTTTTGCGCAACTTGGACGAGCTTGAGGTGTTCTTGAGTGACGTGTGTGAGCGCTCTCCGCTGCCGGTATCGGTCAAGACCAGGTTGGGGTTGGAGAGCGACGACGAATACGAGCGCGTACTCGATCTATATTGCCGCATGCCGCTGGCAGAGCTGATCGTGCATCCGCGCGTGCAGAAGGACCGTTATGCGGGCTCGCCGCGCAAAGAGTTTTATGGCGAGACGCTGGAACGTGCGCCGTTTCCGGTGGCATACAACGGCGATATTTTTGATCTCGAGGACATGGATGCGCTGGTGGAGGCCTATCCCGGCACGCGCCATGTGATGCTGGGGCGCGGCCTGCTCGCGAACCCCGCTCTGGCCCGTATGGGCAACGGCGG